>NZ_JBIBVY010000002.1:322494-553369 GCF_043080665.1 Streptomyces sp. NPDC014991 | reverse complement strand
AACGGCTCGATCAACGCCCACGACTCATCGGTCAGCTCATGACGACGCACCACGCACAGACCAACGACGCCGACACTTTGCGGACACGACCTAGGGCCTCGTTCGGACCATGCCGGGCTCGCGTGCCCTGCCACCGCCCCCTGATCCGGTGTCATCCGGACGCGGGAGGAACACCGCCGGCAGCCCGAGCGGCCAGGCGACGGCGGGGGCCACTGCACGACCGCACCGAGCCGACCGGGGCACGGCCTCCGGCAGCGCGAGGGCGAAGCGGAGCCGTAGGAGCAGACCCGCGGCGGCGCACGCCGGCCCCGGGGCGTACGCCGCACCGGTCGTCAGGACCGAGGGCCGCGGCCGAACCGGAGCATGTCGGCGGCCCAACGGCCCGCCGACGCCGCGGCCCGGCCGGGCCGCGGCCGTCAGCTCTGGGCCAGGGCCACCAACTCGAACGCGGTCCTGCCGTCCAGCGACTCGCGGATGATGTCGGCGTGGCCGGCGTGCCGGGCCGTCTCGCGGATCAGGTGCAGGCACAGCCAGCGCAGCGAGACGCGGCCCTCGGGCGGGAACCAGGGATCGGGCGGCAGCGGGAAGGTGTCGTCCAGACTCGGCGCCGAGCGGATGAACGCCTCCGTCCCGGTGGCCACCCGCTCCCAGTACGCCAGCTGCGAGGCGACCGTCTCGTCGCCGACCAGCTGGAACGTCTCGTGCCAGTTCGACTCGTCGCGCCGCACCGCCGGCGGTTCCTGCCGGGCCCGGGCGACCCAGCCCTGCTCGACCTCGGCGACGTGCTTCAGCAGGCCCCCGAGGGACAGCTCACTGGCGCTGGGGCGGGAGCGGGCCTGCTCCTCGGTCAGCCCCAGCAGGGACCGGCGGATGCCGCCGCGCTGTTCCTCGATGAACGCGAGCAGTGCCCCGCGCTCGTCGCCCTTCGCCTCCGCCGCCACGTGCGTGACCATGACCGGCCGCCTCTCATCGGGTCCTTCTGCCTGACACCGATGACGCTACGGGCCCTTGCGGTCAACCGCTGTCCGCAAGGGCCACCCCTGCGGGAGGACTAGAACGGGAAGGCGCTGCGCCCGTGCTGCACCGAGATCCACTTGACCGTGGTGAACGCCTCCAGCGTCGTCTCGCCGTTGAGGCGGCCGATGCCGGAGTGCTTCTCACCGCCGAAGGGCACGAGCGGCTCGTCGTGGACGGTGCCGTCGTTCACGTGGAACATGCCGGTGTCGATCCGCTTGGCGAAGGCGACGCCCCGCTCGATGTCACCCGTGTGCACCGCACCACTGAGGCCGTACGGGGTGTCGTTGACGATCCGCACCGCCTCCTCCTCACCGTCGAACGGGATGAGGAAGACGACCGGGCCGAAGACCTCCTGCTGGAGCAGCGCGGAGTCGGCGGGGACCCCGGTGAGCACGCTGGGTTCGACCAGGTTGTCGGTCGTGGCGCCGCGCACCAGGGCGGTGGCGCCCTCGGCGAGGGCCTGCTCGACGGTGCCCGAGAGGGCTCCCGCCTGCGCGGAGTTGATCACCGGACCGATGACGGTCTGCGGATCGCGCGGGTCGCCGACCTTGAGCGTTCTGACCTTGGCGACGAACTTCTCGGTGAACTCGTCGGCGACGGAACGGTCCACGAGGACCCGGTTGGCGGCCATGCAGACCTGCCCCTGGTGCACGAACCGGCTGAAGACCGCCGCGTCCACCGCGTAGTCGAGGTCGGCGTCGTCCAGCACCACCAGCGCGCTGTTGCCGCCCAGTTCGAGGACGGAGCGCTTGAAGTTCGCGGCGCAGACGGTGGCGACGTGCCGGCCGACCTTGTCCGAGCCGGTGAAGGAGATCACCTTCGGGACCGGGTGCTCGATGAACGCGTCACCGATCTCGGCGATGTCGGTGACGACCACGTTGAGCAGGCCGCCGGGCAGCCCGGCCTCCTCGAAGATCTTCGCGATCAGGGTGCCGCCGGCGATGGGGGTGTTCTGGTGCGGCTTGAGCACCACGGCGTTGCCCAGCGCGAGGGCCGGGGCGACCGACTTCAGCGACAGCAGGAAGGGGAAGTTGAACGGGCTGATCACGCCGACGACGCCGACCGGCACACGGTAGACGCGGTTCTCCTTGCCGTCGGTCGGTGACGGCAGGATCCTGCCCTCCGGGCGCAGCGCGAGGTGGACCGACTCGCGCAGGAACTCCTTGGCGAGGTGCAGTTCGAAGCCGGCCTTCACGCGCGTGCCGCCCAGTTCCGCGGTGATCAGGTCGGCTATCTCCTGCTCGCGGTCCTCTATCAGCCTCAGCGCCCGCTCGAACACCGAGCGCCGGGTGTAGGGGTTGGTGGCGGCCCAATCCTTCTGGGCGCGGGCGGCGGCCCGGTAGGCCTCGTCCACCTCGTCGACCGTGGCCACCGTGATCGAGGCCAGCTTCTCGTCGTCGTAGGGGTTGAAGTCGATGACGTCCCAGGAGCCGGTACCCGGGCGCCACTCGCCGCCGATGTACTGCTGGGCCAGGTCGGTGAAGTAGGACGACATGTGATCCCTCAATCGCTAGCGGACACCAGATCTACGCCACGTCTGATCGGACGTCATCGTACTGGCGACAAAAGGGAGTTGGGGCGCGTCAGGACAGCTGCAGGAGGCCGCGGAGCACGTCCCGGCTCTCGTCCGGGCCGGGGCTGTCCTGCTGCAGTTCCTTCAGTGCCTGCTCGTACTGGGTGACGTCCTCACGCTTGTCCAGATAGAGGGCGCTGGTCAGCTGCTCCAGGTAGACCACGTCGGACAGGTCCGCGTCGGGGAAGCTGAGGATGGTGAAGGCGCCGCTCTCGCCCGAGTGGCCGCCGAAGCTGAACGGCATGACCTGGAGCCGTACGTTGGGGCGGGCGGAGATGTCGATCAGGTGCTGGAGCTGGCCGCGCATCACCTCGCGGTCGCCGTAGGGGCGGCGCAGGGCGGCCTCGTCCAGGACGATGTGGAACTCGGGGGCGGCGTCGGAGAGCAGGTACTTCTGCCGCTCCAGCCGCAGCGCGACCCGCCGCTCCACGTCGGCGGCGCTCGCGCCCTTCATGCCGCGCCGGACCACCGCGCGGGCGTAGTCCTCGGTCTGGAGCAGGCCGTGCACGAACTGGACCTCGTAGACGCGGATCAGCGAGGCGGCGCCCTCCAGGCCCACATAGGTGGGGAACCAGCTCGGCAGGACGTCGGTGTAACTGTGCCACCAACCCGCCACGTTGGCCTCCCGGGCGAGGGAGAGCAGCGACTCGCGCTCCGACTCGTCGGTGATGCCGTAGAGCGTCAGCAGGTCCTCCACGTCCCTGGTCTTGAAGCTCACCCGGCCCAGCTCCATCCGGCTGATCTTCGACTCGGAGGCGCGGATCGAGTATCCCGCCGCCTCGCGCGTGATGCCCCGCGCTTCACGCAGTCGCCTGAGTTGCGAGCCGAGCAGCATCCGCCGCACCACCGATCCGGGCTCTCCCGCGCTCACGTTCGCCAGCCTCCCCAACCGTCTCCAGGGGCCGAAGTCTGCCACTAAAACACTTCGAGCAGTACTCGGCCGGTTACGGAAACGGAAAGACCTCGGCCGTCGTGGCGGGGTCCGGAGCGGGAGAGGTCGGGACCTCTGACGGAAACCGTGGGGAACCGCCGGGTAGATGGCAGAAAAAATGGCCAAGAAGTGGTACGGGCAGCCTCATTTCGGTCACGTGCACGTGCATCTGCCCTTGCATCTGCTCTACGCATCCGAAACCATGGGTGCCGCGCCACCGCTGCATCGCAACGACCGCGAACAACCGGGAGTGCCTCGCATGGGGACGAATGGATCGACCATGCTCAAGCCGTTACGGCAGGGCCTTCCGCCGTTGGACCCCGCAGCCGTGTCCGATGCCGCCTCCTGTGCCCTGCCCGCCCGGTACGAGGCGGTGCGCGAGGCCCGGCGCTTCACCCGCGACACTCTCGACCAGTGGGACGCCGGCGACCGCTTCGACGACATCTGCCTCGTCGTCTCCGAACTCGTCACCAACGCCCTGCGCCACGCGCTGCCGGCCGATCAGCGGCGCGGCGACGGGTGCGGCCCGTCCGTGCGGCTGCACCTTCTGCGCTGGACCGAGCGCCTGGTGTGCGCGGTGCGCGACCCCAGCCACGAGACGCCGGTGCCGCGCGACTCGGAGGACTTCGCCGCCGAGTCGGGCCGCGGGCTGTTCCTGGTCGACTCCTTCGCCGACAGCTGGGGCTGGCACCCGCTCGCGGGCGCCCTCGACGGCAAGGTGGTCTGGGCGATGTTCCGGCTCAAAGCGGCCGGCTGATCCGGTACGGCACCGGCGGACGCCCGCTGTCTACGCGCGTCGGTGTGCCGCGTGCGTGCGCCTGTGCCCCCGACATCGTTGCCAACGGGCCGTCCCGTGAAGGGGCGGCGTCAACTGCCCACCAGATGGTCGAACTCGCCGTCCTTGACGCCGAGGAGCATCGCCTCGATCTCCGCCCGTGTGTAGACGAGCGCCGGCCCGTCCGGAAAGCGCGAATTGCGGACGGCGACCTCGCCGCCCGGCAGTCTCGCGAACTCCACGCAGGAGCCCTGCGAATTGCTGTGCCTGCTCTTCTGCCAGGCCACTCCGTCCAGCTGCGTGGCAGCCATGCCGTTGTACACGTCGTACCCCCCGTACACGTTGTCAACGTCGCGGTCCACAGGTCGCTCCCCGGTGGTGCACTGGCTGATGTGGCCATAGATGCTGTGGTCAACTGACCCGGATCATAACTCTGTTCACGTGCAAACGCATGAGCAGATGCACGTGCACGGGGAGTGGTCCCGCGATTACGGTCTTGACGCCTGCTTTACGAAGCCGGCCCAGCGCCTGTCCCGAGCAGGCAGGCCGTGTCCGGCCCGGCCTCACCCGTGATCGCGCGTGCCGTCCTGCGGGCCGCACCGTGCGGATCGAACCCCCGTGCACTAGGAAGAGACGCGTAGCGAGCCCTTACTGTTCCAGGGTTCAGGTGACGGTCCGGTCGGCGGGGTGCCGGCCCGGATCCAGGGGGGTCGCGCCGGGGTGCGCGAACCGGGCCCGCGTTCAGGGGCCATGATGCAGGGGCACCGTCACCACCACGTGGACAGGGACCTGCTCATGCGCGTCATTCCGCTCACCGTCACCGCCCTCACCGCCGCCCTGCTGCTGACCGCCTGCGACGGCGGCGGGAGCGACAGCGGCGGCAGCGCCGGCTCGGCCTGCACGATCGGCGAGGTCTCCGTGCAGATGGGGTCGGCGAGCGTGGCCCCGGCGGCGGGAGACAGCGGCGAGATCCCGGTCAGCATCACCAACCACAGCGCCCCCTGCACGCTGGACCACTTCCCGGGTGCCGTGCTGGAGACCGGCACCACGCAGGCCACGGTGCCCGCGCTCAAGGGCGCGAAAGCGCAGAAGCTGAAGCTCGCCAAGGGCGACTCCGCTTCCTTCTCGATCAGTTACGTGCGCGGCAAGGACGGCGACAAGAACACCCTGGCGGCCAGGACGGTGCGGATCAGCCTGCCCGGATCCGGCAGCACCCGGTCCTTCCCGTGGTCGTACGGTCCCGTCGCCGGCCGGGGCAGCGGCGGCGGCCCGGACGCCTCCGTCAGCGCCTTCCAGCAGGTCGGCGACTGATGGTCAGCCGAGCCGGCGGCGGGCTCCGACCTGCGCCCGGTCCGCCGCGCGGGCGCCCTCGGTCCAGCCCGCGGCGTCGCTCACCCCGCGCAGCCGGGTGCTCGTGGTCTCCGGGAACATGCGCTCCAGCCGGCCGGTGACGGCTGTCGCGCGCGTGGCCAGCACCGGCAGGAGGTCCCGGGTCACCTGGGTCTCGGCCGCGGCCGCGAGCCGGTCGCCCACGCGGTGCGCGTAGGCCGCCAGGAACGACTGCCGGAACGACTTGGTCCGCTTGCGGCCGCCGGCCCTCTGCGCCGCCTCGGCCTCGGTCATGGCGTGTGTGGCCTGCACCAGCAGCGAGGTGTAGAGCAGCTCGACGGCCTCCAGGTCCGCCTCGAAGCCGACGACGGTGGAGAAGCCGAGCGGTTCGTTCCACACCGCGCGGCAGTGGTTCGCGGTGGCCACCGCGTCCAGCAGGATCGCCTTGGCCTGCTCGTACGGCGCGTCGACGCCGATGCGGCAGGCGCCGGGCGCGTCCGGGGCGGGCGCCTCGGCGGCGAGCAGCGCCTCGTCGACACTGTGCCGTGCCATCAGCTCCTGCGCCTTGGCGCTGAGCGCCTCCGCCTCCTGCGGATAGCCGGTCGCCTCGGCCTTGGCGAGCAGCGCGCGAATGCGGCTCAGCATGCGGGAGGCGCCCGGACCGGGGGCCCGGCGCGACTCGTCCTCCAAGGGTTCCAGCGGGGGCAGGCGCAGCAGCAGGCGGTACAGCTCCAGGACGGCGGTGGCCCGCGAGAACCGGTCGGTGCCGGGCACGGAACCCTCGGGCAGGGCCTTTAGCTGGGCGGCCCAGCGGCGCCCGTGCGGCCGGCCCCGTCCGGCCTGGGCCCGGATCAGCGTGGCGGCCAGGCGCACATGTACGTCGTCCAGCTCGCGCCGCACCAGCCGTACGACGTCGGCGGGCTGCCAGCCGCGCCGCCAGGCCGCCGCCACGAAGTCCTCGCCGCGCAGCGCGAGTTCGGCGTCCGCGGCGGGGTCTGCGGCGAGCAGGGAGGCGGCCGTGTCGAGCCCGGTGTCGGTGTCGTCGTAGAGGGCGGCGCGGAAGGCCCGTTCGACGGTGCTGGCGGTACTGGTCACACCGTCGATCGTGCCATGCGGCCCCGACAGCCGGCGCCGGCCGTCCACAGCCTGTGGACAACTATCCGCGCGAACCGGCCGGGAAAGCCGGTGCCGGGCGACACCGTCAACCATCCGTTGACAGTCATTGAGTGACAACCTACGGTTGACACCATGGCAACCAACCCGAACTTCACGGCATCCGTGCGCCTCGACGACCTCATCGAGGCCATCAAGAAGGTGCACACCGAGCCTCTCGACCAGCTCCAGGACGCGATGATCGCCGCGGATCACCTCGGTGACGTGGCCGACCACCTGATCGGGCACTTCGTCGACCAGGCCCGCCGCTCCGGGGCGTCCTGGACCGACATCGGCCAGAGCATGGGCGTGACCCGGCAGGCGGCACAGAAACGCTTCGTGTCGAAGGAGTCCGCCACCCTCGACCTCAGCCAGGGCTTCAACCGCTACACCCCGCGCGCGCGGAACGTGGTCATGGCCGCCCACAGCGAGGCGGTCGCCGCACGCAACGCCGAGGGCCGTCCCGAGCACCTGGTGCTGGGACTGCTGGCCGAGCCGGAAGGCCTGGCCGCGAAGGCGATCACCGCGCAGGGCGTCCCGCTGGACTCCGCACGCCGGGCCGCGACCGCCGCGCTGCCGCCCGCCGCGGAGGACGTCCCGGACCTGATCCCCTACGGCCCCGAGGCCAAGAAGGTCCTGGAGCTCACCTTCCGCGAGGCGCTGCGGCTCGGCCACAACTACATCGGCACCGAGCACATCCTGCTGGCGCTGCTGGAGCACGAGAACGGCCAGGGCGTTCTCAGCGGCCTCGGCATCACCAAGGCGGCGACCGAGGAGTACGTCGGCGAGGTGCTGGCCCTGCTGCTGGAGCAGCAGGAGGGAGAGCGGGAGGAGTAGGCGGCGGAAGCCGGGGGTGCCGCGGAGGCAGCGCGGGGGCGGGGCCGCCGAGGCTGGAGCTGCCGGGCGTACGGGGGCTGCGCCGCCTGCGAGAGCGCGCGGGGCTGCGGGCTGCGGGCTGCGGGCTGCGGGCTGCGGGCTGCGGGCTGCGGGCTGCGGGCTGCGGGCTGCGGGCTGCGGGCTGCGGGCTGCGGGAGCTTACGGGGTGGCGGGGCTGGCGGGGGCTGTGGGGCCTGCGGAGGCTGTGGGGCCTGCGGAGGCTCGAACCGCAGGTCAGGATCGTTGTCAGACCCTGCTGCCAGACTCGTGGTCATGACCGACCGGTGGGCGCTCGCACCGGCCGAGGACGGTGGCGTGGACGTCGCCCCCCTCGGCCCGGACGGGCTGCCCGCCGGGCCGGTGCGGCGGGAGAGCGATCTCGCCGGGGCGGTGCGGAGCCGCCCGGAGGTGACGCGCTGGGTGTGGCGGTCGACCGCCGAGGTCTACCCGCGTCTGCTCGCCACGGGGGTGCGAGTGGAGCGGTGCTACGACATCGAGGACGCCGAGACACTCCTGCTGGGCCACGAGGGCCGGTCGGGCGAGCCACGCTCGGCCGCCGCCGCCCTGGCCCGCCTCCGCGGCGGACCCGTGCCGCCCGACCCGCCGCAGCGCGCGGCCGTACCGGGCGCCCAGTCCCCCCTGTTCGAGCCCGCCGGCACCCGCCTGCCCCTGCCGGACCTGCTCGCTGTCCACGCCGAGCAGCTGCGACGGCACGGCAGGACAGCGCACCCCGACCGGATGCTGCTGCTGACCGCCGCGGAGTCGGCCGGGATGCTGGTGGCCGCCGAGATGAACCACGCGGGCCTGCCCTGGAGCGCCGACGTCCACCGCGAGCTGCTGCACTCCCTGCTCGGCGAGCGGTACGCGGGCGGCGGCGAGCCGCGCCGCCTCGCCGAACTGGCCGACGAGGTGTCCGCCGCCTTCGGCCGCCGGGTACGGCCGGACCTGCCCGCCGACGTGGTCAAGGCCTTCGCGCAGGCCGGGATCAAGGTCAGGTCCACCCGCCGCTGGGAGATCCGTTCCGTCGACCACCCGGCCGTCGAGCCGCTGCTGGAGTACAAGAAGCTGTACCGCATCTGGGTGGCTCACGGCTGGTCCTGGCTCCAGGACTGGGTGCGCGACGGCCGCTTCCGTCCCGAGTTCCTCGCCGGCGGCACGGTGACCGGACGCTGGGTGACCAACGGTGGGGGCGCCCTCCAGATCCCCAAGGTGATCCGCCGGGCCGTGGTCGCCGACCCCGGCTGGCGGCTGGTGGTGGCCGACGCCGACCAGATGGAACCGCGCGTGCTGGCCGCGATCTCCCGCGACCCGGGTCTGATGGAGGTGGCCGGCCGCCCGAGCGACCTCTACCAGGCCGTCTCCGACCGCGCCTTCTCCGGCGACCGGAACCAGGCCAAGCTCGCCGTCCTCGGCGCGGTCTACGGCCAGACCTCCGGCGACGGGCTGAAGAATCTGGCCGCGCTGCGCCGCCGCTTCCCGAGAGCCGTCGCCTACGTGGACGAGGCCGCCCGCGCGGGCGAGGAGGGCCGGCTGGTGCGCACCTGGCTGGGCCGCACCTGCCCGCCGGCCGCCGGGTCGGGCGAGGACGCGGCGGAGGAGGCGGGCATCCCGGTCGGCGAGGACGACACCGGGGCGCAGCCGGACGGCCGTACCGGCTGGGCTCCCGGTCACGCCTCCGGCGACTCCCGCGCGCGGGGCCGCTTCGCGCGCAACTTCGTCGTCCAGGGCAGCGCTGCCGACTGGGCCCTGCTGCTCCTCGCCGCGCTGCGCCGCGCCTGCGCGCCGCTCCGGGCCGAGCTGGTCTTCTTCCAGCACGACGAGGTGATCGTGCACTGCCCCGCCGAGGAGGCCGACACCGTCGTCCAGGCCATCCGCGCCTGCGCCGACCTCGCCGGCCGGCTGACCTTCGGCGAGACACCGGTGCGCTTCCCGTTCACGACGGCGGTGGTGGAGTGCTACGCAGACGCCAAGTGAACGGGTCCGCGAGGCGGGCAGGGTGTCACCGCGGGGCGGGTCAGCCGTCGTTCAGCAGGTGCGTCAGCTCGGCCAGGACCGCCTGCTCGTCCGTGCCGTGCAGCGCGTCCAGTGCCGCCCGCCAGGCGTCGCGCGCCTCCGGCCGCCGCCCTTGCCCGCACAGCAGCAGCCCGTGCTGGTGCAGAGCCAGGCCGCCCATGTAGCGGTCGGCGCGGGCGTCGGCCCGGCGCAGCAGCTCGGCGCACTCACCGGCCGCCCGCCCCGTCTCCCCCAGCTGCCGCAGCGCGCGGACGAGGCCGAGCCGGGTCTGGGACTCCCCGTGCCAGTCACCGTGGCCGCCCAGGATGCGCAGGCTCTCCTCGAAGTGCCGGGCGGCGGCGGCCGGTTCGCCGAGGGTCAGCTGGGCGTAGCCGATGTTGCAGTGCGCCGAGTGCTGCACGATGACCGCGCCGATCGCGTCCCCGATGGCCAGCGAGCGCCGGTGCTGTTCGATGGCGGCACGCGGGTCGGTGTGCTCGTAGAGGTTGCCCAGGTGGCTGTGGGTGACGGCCTCCCCGTAGGGGTCGTTCAGCAGCCGGGAGTACGTGAGGCTCTGCCGCAGCGCCTCCCCCGACTCCTCGAACCGGCCGAGCCCTTCCAGCAGCAGTCCGCGGTTGTTGAGGCAGCGCCGGATCCGGGAGGCCGTGCCGAGCCGGCGCCAGATCTCCAGGGCCTGGTCGGTGAGGGTGAGGGCGTCGTTCTGCCGGCCGGTGAGGAAGTGGAGGCCCGCGAGGTCGCCGAGCGCGTAGGCCTCGGCCGCCGGGTCGGCGAGCCGCCGCGCGGCGGCGAGGGCGGCCTGTCCCAGCAGCTCCATCTCGGCGACCCGGCCGCTGCGCTGCACGTAGGGGAAGAGCAGCCGTGCGAGCACCGAGAGCGCGGCGACCGTGCGCGTGTCCTCCGTGCCGGCGTTCCGCTCCACCAGCGCGACGACGTTCTCCAGCTCCATCTCGCCCCAGGCGAAGGCCTGCTCGGCCGACTCGAAGGGCGCCAGGGCCGCCACGTCCGCGGCGTGTTCCGCCGGCTGCGCACTGGTCGGCCGCCGCCGGTCGTCCTGATCGAGCCCCGGTTCCACGACGGCCGTGAGCACCCGCTCCGCCGCGGCGGCGTACCACCGCAGTGCGGTGCGATCGGGGCCGGCGGTGTCCTGGGGGGCGGTCACGGCGGGTGCGGGGCGCGTCCTCGCGCGCGGCCCGGTGGCGGGGACCACGGGGACGGCGTCGGTGCCCGCGGGCGATGTGGCGGCATCGGCGGGAGCGGGGTCCTCGGGCGCGTCGGCGCCTGCGGCCGGTGCACAGTTCTCGGCCGCGTCCGGGATCTCGGCAGGAGACGCGGCCGGGGGCGGGGCGTGGCCGGAGGGCGTGGCCGCGTCGGCCAGTTCGCGGGCGAAGTCGCGGACCAGGTCGTGGGGGGTGTAGCGGCCGTACGCCGTCTCCTCCAGGAGGGCGACGTCGACCAGGCGGTCCAGGGCGGCCTCGGCGCGGCGCTCGTCGGTGCCGGTGAGGCGGGCGACGAGCGGCGCGCCGTAGGTGGGCAGGTCGAGGGCCCCGATGTGGCGCAGGGCGAGGGCCGCGTCCCGGTCGGCCTCGCGCTCGGCGGCGGCGAGCGCGTCGTGGGCGACGGCCAAGGAGCGCCGGACGCTCAGGTCGTCGTACTCCAGATGGTGCAATCGTCCACCCGTATCGGCCAGTTGGCTCGCCAGGACATCGGGGGTGAGGGCACGCCGGGCGGCGAGCCGCGCCGCGACCACGCGCAGCGCCAGCGGGAGCCGGCCGGTCAGTTCGACCAGTGCGTGCCCGGCGTCCAGCCCCTCCCGTCCGCTCACGGCGCGCAGCAGGGCCGCGCTGTCCTCGCCGGTCAGCGGGCCGAGCGGGAAGCGGCGCGCGCCGTCGAGCGCGGTCAGCGGCGAGCGGCTGGTGACGATCACCGCGCAGCCGGGTCCGGCCGGGAGGAGGGGCCGTACCTGGGCCGCGGTGGCCGCGTCGTCCAGTACCAGCAGGAGGTGCGCCGGAGCGAGCAGCGACCGGAGCAGGGCGGCTGCGGCGTCCGGGTGTTCGGGGATGTTCCGCGGCTCGGCACCGAGGTCCCGCAGCAGTGCGGCGAGCGCCTGTGCGGCGGTCAGCGGGGTCACACCCGGGGTGGCGCCGTGCAGGTTGACGTACAGCTGGCCGTCGGTGAAACGTTCCCTCAGCTCATGGGCGACATGCAGCGCCAGCGCGCTCTTGCCGACGCCCGCCATACCGCTGATCACGGCCACCGTGGGTGCCGGGACGGTCGGTTCGGTCAGCGCGCGGTGCAGCGCGCGGCACACGTCGGCACGCCCGGTGAAGTGCGCCGGAGGCGCCGGGAGCTGGGCCGGACGCGGCGTCTGCCGCGGATCCGGCCCGTCACCGTCGCACGGTGCGGCGGAGGCCGAAGGGGCCGCCTCACCCTTGCCGGCAGCGCTCACCCGGCCGTCCCCGCCCGGCGTGCGCCCGCCACCACCGGCCGGGCCGGGACCGCCGTGCTCGCCGCCCTCCCGCCGCCGCCCCTCGCCGCTCCCCCGCAGCACCTCGACATGCGCCTCCCGGACCGCCTGGCCGGGTTCGATACCGAGTTCCTCCACCAGCCGGGCGCGCAGGTCACGGTGGACGGCGAGGGCCTCGGCCTGCCGTCCGGTGCGGTGCAGGGCGAGCATCAGCTGACGGTGGTACGCCTCGCGCAGCGGATGCTCGGCGACCAGGGCCGCCAGTTCCGGCACGAGAGCCGCCAACCGCGCTCCGCCGACGGCGAGTTCGGCGTCGTACCGCCACTCCAGCAGGAACAGCCGGGCTTCCTGGAGGCGCTGCACGAGGGCGTAGCCGCCGAGGTCGGCGGGAAGCCCGCTGAGCGGGGCGCCGCGCCACAGCGCGAGCGCGGCGGTGCAGGCGCGGACGACGCCCGGCCAGTCACGCCGGGCGTGCGCGGTCCGCGCCTCGGTGCCCAGGGCGTCGAAGACGTGCACGTCCAACTCGCCGTGGTCGACGCGCAGCATGTATCCCGGCGATACGGCCCTGAGCCGCTCGGGGTCGTCCAGGAGCCGGCGCAGCCGGGTGACATGGTTGTGCAGCGAGGCCTGCGCGGAGACGGGCGGCGCGCCGCCCCACAACACGTCCTTCAGTGACTCGACGGAGACGACCCGCCCGGGCTCCAGCAGCAACGCGGCGAGCAGGGCGCGGACTTTCGGACTGCCGATGGCACGGACACCGTGGTCGGCGGCATCGCGGGACGCCGGGTGCACGTGCGCGTCCGCTCGGCCGGATTCCCGGGATCCCGGGGAGGTGACGTCCGACATCCCGTACGGCGGTCGGTCGTAGAGGACCGGCGGCCCCAGCAGTCCGAAGCGCAGCTCGCCCCGCCGCATCACGCCGCTTCACTGCCTTTCCGCGCGGTCGGGGCCGACCGTGCACCACGGCGGGCCCGTGCCCGCCGTTGTCTGGCGGAAATCCGCCCTGCCCACAACGGCTTCCCGCCACCTTCCGTCCGCCCGTCCGGTTGTGGAACGCCCGCAACTCCGGGCTGTCTCCGCTGCCGCCGGGCGACTTCCGGCCAGTCGGCTCACCGCTGTCCGACGAACCGTTGGCCACATGTTAGCGATCCGTTGGCGAATCCTGATGTGATCATTCCATCGGGTCCGGCCCGACGGCGCGCGCGTATGTCGCGTAACTCGGGGGAGTGTCGCCGCAGGCCGGGTCCGGGGACGAACAGGGCCCCGGCCGTCGGAGGTGAACGACCGGGGCCCCGTCCCGCCCTCTTCTCCCCCCGGCCCGGTCCGCTTCCTGGTACCCGGTGACGGCTCCCGGCACCAGCGCCGGCGCGAATGACCCGCGGGACGCCCGAGGCGCCGCACGGCCCGCCGGCGCACCGCCCGCCACCCACCGGCCGGCCCCCGCGGCCGTCCGGCCCCCCGTCGGCCCGCGCCGCTCCGGGACACGGGCCGCTGCGACAGACCGCCGTCAGCCGCCGACGCGCGTACCCGGGGCGCGGAGAAGCGTACGCGTCAGGCGTCGTCGCCGAGGCGGGCCCTGAGGCGGCGGTTCTCCTCCTCCAGGGCGGCGAGCCGGGTGCGTACCGGATCGAGTGCGGCACTGAGCTCGGCTTCCGAGAAGCGGGGCGTGATGTGCTGGTGGCAGTTCCAGTTGAACCCCTCGACCCGGATGACCATCAGGCGTTCCAGGTGGCCGGGGGTGCGCCTGGCGGAAAGTCGCTCGGTGAGGACCGGGTCGTCCTCCAGGGACTGGACGGAGGCCCGGCCGAAGATCTTCAGTCTGCGCTGCTGCGGGTAGTCCATGAGGAACAGCGCCACGCGCCCGTCCGCCCGGACGTTCCCCGTGGTGATGTACTGGCGGTTGCCGCGCACGTCGGCGTAGCCGATCGTCCGCTCGTCCAGGACATGGAGGAAGCCGGGCGCGCCTCCCCTGAACTGCACGTACGGCCAGCCGGTCTCGCTGACGCTGGCGAGGTAGAAGCCGTCGCGGGACTCGATGAAGTCGGCCTCGCCCGCCGTCAGCGGTTCGGGGGCGTCTCCCTCCATGAGCCGGCGACCGGCTGCCGCCGCGCTTCCCTGTTCACTTTGCACCTGGCGCACGGAATCGGTGTACGCCAGATGGGCGTAGCGACCCACTGGGACCTCCTGGGGCTCGGCTCGTCGGCGGCTGTCCGCCCTGCGTCGCTCGTCGCGGGGTGGTCCTGTCCCCCCCGCCGGGTCATCCGGCGTGCTGTCGCCGCTCCTGCGGTGTGGAGGCCGTCAGGATCGACGTCAGCAGGCCGGGGAACCGGTGTTCGAGTTCGTCCCTGCGCAGCCGGCTGAGCCGGGAGTTGCCCACCAGCCGGGTCGCGACGACGCCGCTCTCCCGCAGCGTGCGCAGGTGGTGGGAGACGGTCGAACGCTTGACGGGGACGTCGAGGGTGGTGCAGGAACCCTCGCCCGAGCTGTCGAGCAGCCGGACGATCTGCAGGCGTACGGGGTCGGCCAGGGCCTGTAGGACCGTACCGATGTCGACCTCGTCGAGGTCGGGCTCCGGCAGCCAGGTGTCCTTCGTGTCACGCATCACGGCCTCCATGGTGATCGCCTCTGACGATACACATCACCTCTGCCCGCCATCCGGCAGAAGAGCCGATGCGCGTCGGCAGTTACGATGCGGATCGACATAGACTACGATGCTCATCGTAAGGGACGGCATCTATCGGAACAGGAGCACCCGATGACCGACACCGCGCAAGCCGACCACGGTGAGCGCTGGCGCCCTCATGCGATGGTTCTGGCCCTGGGCACCTTCGCCGTGGGAACCGACGCGTTCGTGATCGCCGGCCTGCTCCCCGACATCAGCCGTTCGCTGCACGTCGACACCGCCGCCGCGGGTCAGCTGGTCAGCGTCTTCGCCATCGCCTACGCGCTGCTGTCGCCCGTCCTGGCGGCCCTGACCGGCAACTGGTCCCGGCGCCGGGTGCTGGTCACGGCGCTCGCCGTCTTCGCGGTGGGCAACGTCGTCACCGCACTCGCCCCCGGCTACCCGCTGGTCCTGGCATCCCGGGTGGTGGCCGCGGCGGGAGCCGCGATGTTCACGCCCAACGCGGGGGCCACCGCCGCCGCCATCGCCGGCGACGAGCGGCGCGGGCGGGCCATCGCGATCGTGACCGTCGGCCTGACGTCCTCGCTCGCTCTCGGCGCGCCGCTGGGCACCGCCATCGGGAACGCGTTCGGGTGGAGGGCGACCATGTGGTTCGTCACGGCGCTCGCCGTCGTCATAGCGCCGGTGATCGCGCTGCGGCTGCCGGACATCAGGCTCGGCACCAAGGTGGGCCTGCGCCAGCGGCTCTCGCCGCTCACCGACCGCAGGGTGGCCAGCGTCCTCACCGTCACGCTGCTGGCCTTCGTCGGGATCTACCTGCCGTACACGTACATCAGCTCGGTCTTCGCAACGGCCACCGGCGACGACGGCGGCCGAGTGGCCTTGCTGCTGCTGGTGTTCGGACTGGCCGGTACGGCGGGGAACCTGATGGCCGGCCGCCTGGCCGACCGGCACGGACCCCGGAACGTGGTCATCTGCGCCACCCTCGGTCTGGCCGCGGTGTTCCTCGCCATGCTGCCCAGCCAGAAGTCGTTCGCCGCCGCGATCGTCGTGGTGGCGCTCAGCGGAGTGGGCTCGTGGTCGGTGACCGCTCCCCAGCAGCACCGCGTCATGGCGCTCTCCCAGCCGGGGGCCGAAGCGCTGGGGGTCTCGCTCAACGCGGCCGTGATGTACCTGGCGATCTCCCTGTCCAGCGTGATCGGCGCGATCGGCCTGAACTCGTTCGGCAGCGCCGCCTCGCTGCTGCCCATCGCGGTGGTCTGCGTCCTGGCGGCGGCGCTGCTGACCTGGCTGTCCGCCAGGCCGGAGCGTCAGGCGGACGAGCAGGCCACCGGCGCCACGGCGGACACGACGACCGGTGACGTCGGGGCGTCGGCCGTGAAGTGACCCGGGTGAGTGGGCGGCGATCAGCGGATCCCGGTGGGGAACCGGTGCGCCGGGCGGCCGGCGTCGCCCCCCGGCGCACCGCGGGAGTAGGCGTCGGCGACCCGGATGAGGAAGGCGGTCTCGTGGACGAGATCGTGACCGCCCAGCGCGGACAGCCCCACGGCCCGCGTACGCGGCCCCTGACCGCGATTCTTCGCGCGGCGGGCCGCCGCCAGCCAGCGTGCCATCTCCGCCGCGTACGCGGCGGACAGGTCGGGGGCCGCCGTCGGACCGGGATCGGGGAACGGCGGATCAGGCGAGGCGTAGTCGCGCAGCACCAGGATGGCGTCACGGATCTCGATGACCTGGCGGTACACCAGCAGGCTCCAGGGGCCGCGCGGCAGCAGCAGTTCCAGCAGGCGCGGCCGGGGCGGCGCGAGGGCTACCCAGGGCACAGCGGACACGAGGTCGCGCCAGAGTCTCCACAGACGCCAGAAGTCCCTCGCGTCCCGGTGTGCACGGCGGATGGTCGAAAACGCCGGCGCGGCGATGACGGCCGCCCTGCAGAGGCAGAACACGCCCATGACGAAGGGAAGGGTCGGCGTCACCCAGGAAACGCCTGTCATCAGCCGGATCAGACATCCCACCCAGGAAAGGGCGGCCAGGCAACTGCCCAGTCCGAATAGGCCCATGGTGGTCCTGAGCGGGGATTTCTCATCCTCACGCCAGTGTCGCAGGCATACCGCGATGCACAGAATGTTCCCGGCCTGATGTATACCGATCACTATCAGCCAGAAAACATCGCTTCCGGTGCCGAGCGACTGATGGACGTTCATGCCCGGGTTCCAGCGCGCGCCGAGGATTATCAGGCAGACGATGGCCAGGCCGGAACCGAAATGAAGCCATTCTCGTTGCTGCCGGTCCGTCGTGACCAGGACGAAGTCCATGACGATGATGGCCGAGAGCACTCCGCACAGGTGGGTTGCCAGCACATACGCCTGGTAGATGTGGAAATCGCGGTCCACCAGCTCGACCAGAAAATGCCGTTTCAGCGTCATGGTGACGGCCGCCGCCGCGACCGCTATCCACAGGCCGCGCTGCTGCGGTGACCGAATGGCGGAAGGCGCCCGTAACAGCAGGGCGAGCCACATGACCGACGTACCGACGCTCTCGACCCACAGCCCGGTCGTCGTCACGTCATAGGACACGCGACAGCCCCAGCGCCGCTTCCCATTCACTCGCGGATTCGGACGGTGGTGTCTCCGGCCGGACCGCGACGGTCCGGATGAGGCTGGCGAGCATCTCGGCTTCCTGCTCCTGGCGCGTGGTGTAGTCGGTGCGCGCCAGGAGGCGCTGCGCGAGACCTGGATCGAGCTCCCCGAGCTGCCCGGGCGACCCGAGGCCGCCGGGCATGTCGAGCGTCGGGTGGTCGAACAGCATGTGACCGATCTCGTGCAGGATGATGTGTTCCTGGTGGGGGCGGCTGGTCTGCTGTTCGAAGAAGACGAAGTCGTAGGCGCCGGTGGCGAGCCACAGCCCGCAGGCTCCCGCCGCCGCCGCTCCGCTCGGCAGCGGGAGCAGGTGAAGCGGGCGCCCCCGCAGATCGGTCAGGTGGGCACAGAGCTCTTCGAGGGAGAACGGAGGCTCCAGTCGCAAGGTGCCCAGGACGGCCTCACAGCGACGGCGCAGCCGCCGGTACCGAATCCGCATACCACTCCCTGTTCTTCTCCGGCACTGTTTCCAGCGCTGCCCGAGCGAACTGGCCGCCTGCACGGTGATTACGTGTCACCCCCCACGACCGGACCGGTGGTTGCACGTGCGAGGCCCGGGACGCACGTCGGCTACCGTGGCTGACGATCCCTCAAGGCGTCAACTGTCGCTGGTATCCTTTTCCAGGGGAAGGCCCTCCAAAGCACGCAGTTGATCAATAATTTCGGCCGCGGCCACCAGCCCCTTCGTGGACAGCCCATTGGCCCGCGCGGCAATCCTGGTGACGCCCGCGTCCCGCAGCGCCTCCCACTCGCTCAGCTGGATGCCGGCCTCCCGCAGCGCGACCAGCCGCAGCAGCATGGAATCGACCTCCTCGGCGACCGCGTCGTCGAAGAAATACGCGGGCTTTACGCCGAAGAAGGCGGCGAGCGCCTCCAGGTGGTGCATCGTCGGGTTGTTGCGCGTCCCATTACGCAGGTAGGCGATGTACGCCTTCGAGATGTCCCCACCTCGTTCGCGGATCGCCCTGGCCACTTCGTCATTGCTGTATGGGCCACGGTCCCGCGGATGCACGGTGGCGAACAAGTGGTTGAGACGACTTGCGAGTGCCCCCGTAGCGGAAGACCGCGCATTTTCAGCCATGCCTACTCCGATCCGTCACCGGTCAGTCATTGACGCCAACCGTGCACCGGTTTGCATCGGTTGACAAGGAACCGCCGCCAGCTAAGCTGACTCACCGGCAACTGAGATGGCCATGGATCCCCTGAGTCTCGCGATCGTAGGGGCGGTCAGTTGCCGCGAGCAATCCCTGGCGCCGACGACCACGCATGACACGCGGTGCCGCCGCGCCTGACGCCGATCCTCTGTTCCGCGCGATCGCTCAACCCTCGGAACACGTTGACCTCCTTTTGTGCTGCGACCGGATGGGGATGACGACTCGATGGAAAAGCAAGCCGTCCAGGACACCGCGAACTGGATCCAGGTCCCCCGGCCCGTGCCCGGGGCCGCGACGCGGCTGGTCTGCTGTCCCCATGCCGGGGCGTCCGCGAGCGCCTTCGGCCCCCTGGCCAGAGCCCTGCCCGGCCACATCGAGGCACTGTCCGTGCAGTACCCGGGCCGCCAGGGCGGGCCCGGCTACCAGGGCTTCACCGACATCGGCGAACTGGCGGACCGGATCGCCGCCGAACTGCGGCCCTGGTGCGACCGCCCCTTCGCGGTCCTCGGCCACAGCATGGGATCCGTCGTCGCCTTCGAGCTGACCAGACGGCTGGAGGCCGCGGGGACGCCACCCGCGCGGCTGTTCGTCTCCGGCCGGCGTTCACCGTCGGACGGGCTCGGCGTGCACGTACCGCAGGACGACGAGGAGATCGTCGAAGAGCTCAGGGCGCTGGGAGCCATCCCGGTCAAGCTCCTCGACAAGCCCAAGTACCGGAAGTCGATCCTGACCGTGGTCCGCAACGACTACCGGGCGAACTCCGGTTACCTGGCCCCGCCGGACGCGACGGTGAGCTGTCCCGTCACCTTCCTGCTGTCGGACGCGGACCCCTACGTCGACGCGGCGGCGGCCGACGCCTGGGGGAGCCACACCACAGGGGAGCTGAAGGTCACGTCCTTCCCCGGTGGCCACTTCTTTCTCAACGAACAGCTGGCCGAGGTGGCGGAGGCCGTCACCGCGGATCTCCGCACCGGCTCCGCTGGGCGGCACACGGGAGGCATACGGTGAAGAACGTGCTGGACAAGGCCGTGCCGTCGTGGCTGGAGCCGGCCGCGGCCACCTCGGTGGACGAGATGACGGCACCGGTCAGGGACCGGTCCACCCGCGAGGTACCGGGCTCGTCGCCCACGTGCGGGGGAGACGAACTGGCCGTCCGGGTCTACGAGGAGACGTTGGCGAACGGACCCGCCACCGTGCTCCAGGTGGCGGCCGCCCTGCGCCTCCCGACCGCCACGGTCGAGCAGACCATGAGCACACTGCGCGGCCTGCGGCTGGTCAAGCGCTGCGAGGTGTCGGGCCAGTACCGGGCGGTGAGCCCGGACACCGCCCAGGTCGAGCTGGTGGTGCCGCTGGAGGAGGCCATCAGCCACAAGCGCCGTGAACTGGCCGGCATTCACGAGAGGCTGAGCTCCTTCGCCGACACCTTCAGCACCCTGCGGCGCTCCAGGCCCCGGCAGGAGGTGGTGGTGCGCTGCCACGACCCCCGGGAGGTGGAGCTGCGGATGGCCGACGCCGCCCGCGACCTGGCCGGCGAAGTGCTCGCCATGTGGCCGCTGGGCCCGGCCCGGGCACAGCAGGACCAGCCCCTGGGGCGCGGGGCGCTGCCGGGCGGCGCGCGTCTGCGGATCCTGTGCCCGCACACCGCCCGTACCAGTGCCCCCGCCCGGGCCGGTCTGCGCAGGGCGTCCGAGGCCGGCGCCCGCATCCGCACGTCCAACCACGTGTTCGAAGACCTCGTCATCGTGGGTGACGACGCGGTCTTCCTCTCCGAGCACGCCGAGGACCGGGACACCCCACTGGTCACGATCGTCTACGAGCCGGCGGTCGTGTCCCTGCTCCGCCGGGTCTACGAGTACGCGTGGCAGTCGGGGACCGACTTCGAGGCCGACGCCGTCTCGTACGGGGAGACGCTGGACGACGTCAAGGCCACCATCCTGGACCTGCTCGCCTCCGGCCTGAAGGACGACGTCGTCGCCCGCCGCATCGGCATGTCGTCGCGGACCTTCCGCCGGCACATCTCCGGCATCATGGGCGAACTCAACGCCGAGAGCCGGTTCCAGGCCGGGGTGGCGGCGGCCTGCGCCGGCCTCGTGGGTATGCGCGAGCCCTGCCCGCAGGTGGGCCGGGCCGGCTGAGCGGTCCGTTCCAGGCACGGTCTGCAAGGGCCCCGCGAGGGGGCCCCGGCAGGCCGTGCCTTCATGTCTTTTTTGGCTTCTTCCGGCTCCGCCGGCCGATTCCGCTGGCCAGGAGCGGCCAAGCCGCTTTAGGTCGTTGCCACGTACAGCCAACGCTCATTACTGTTTTTTCAGTGCCCCATCCGAATCGGAGGATGTTCGAGCATGGTCAGCAAACTGATTGATCAGGATGACCGGTTTCTCGGAATCCTGGACCGCCTGACCACCAAGGCGATCGACGACTACTACAACCCGTACAAACTGTTCGAATGGCCGGACAGCCTGCCGGAGAACATGTGGTGGATGAGCCCGGAGCTGACGACGACGCACGGCACGGAAGCCGCCGCACGACTCACCGAGGAGCAGCTCTACGCGCTTTCGCGCTACGAGAGCATCAACTTCTACAGCCTGAACGTGCACGGCATCCGGGAACTTCTCATCGAGGTCACCAAGCGGATACACACCTCGGGCTTCGAGACGCCCTCCGAGTTCTTCCACCATTTCATCGGTGAGGAGAACGAGCACATGTGGTTCTTCGCCGAATTCTGCCTGCGCTACGGGAAGAAGATCTACCGGCAGCCTTCCGGCGCGAACGTCGAGATCCCGCGCTCCGACGTGGAGAGTCTGCTGGTCTTCGCCCGCATTCTCATCTTCGAGGAGCTGGTCGACCACTTCAACTCCAAGATGGCGCTCGACGACCGGCTGCACGAGACCATCCGTGGCATCAACCGGATCCACCACCAGGACGAGTCCCGGCACATCGCCTTCGGCCGCGAACTGGTCTCCGCGCTGTTCGAGGAGGTGAAGCGCAGCTCCTCCGAGGAGGAACTGAAGGACATCACCGCCTACATCAGGCGGTACATGAGCTACAGCTTCGAGTCGCTGTACAACCCGCAGGTCTACCGGGACGCGGGGGTCGAGAACCCGCTGGATCTTCGCCGGGAACTCCTCGACTCCCCGACACGGCCGGAGTTCGAGAAGAGCGTATTCCGCAAGACCACCAAATTCCTGGAGAAGACGGGGCTCATCTGATGACCGACGCCCACGCGACCCTCGACCTGTCCCAGGCGCTCGTCATCCTCGACCCCGACCGGACGGACCTGCTCAGGGAACTCGACCGGACCTTCGCCGGCTGGGGAACATCCGCCGGCGCCCGCGAGATCCTCCCGCCACCGCTGTACCCGGTCTCCGACCTGGAGAAGTTCGACGTCTACGCGAACTTCCCGCACCTGGCCCTGGTGGCGGCCCCGCTCGACGTGGACAGCGGTGCGGCCAAGCCCGCTGACGGTCGCTTCGCACCGTCCGACCTGCGGGAACCGCGGCTCGGACTGCCGCACGCGACCTGCTACGGCGCCTACCTGTACTACGAGAGGAGCCGGGTCACCGACAAGACCCTGGTGACCCTGGTGAACCGCTGCTTCCGCAACGAGGAGTACTACGGCGGACTGCGCCGGCTGCTCAGCTTCCAGATGCGGGAAATCGTCGCACTGGGCTCGTACGAGCACACCCAGCAGGTTATCTCTGCCTTCACGGAGCGCATCACCGCGTTCGCAGAGGGGCTGAATCTCGGACTGGAGAAGGTGGCCGCGTCCGACCCGTTCTTCGAGAACGACGGCGCCCGCGCCCTCATGGCGAAGCTCAGCCCGGTCAAGTTCGAATTCCAGGCCGCGGACGGCCTGGCGATCTCGTCGGTGAACACACACCGAAATTTCTTCGGCGAACGCTGCGACATCCGCCTCACGTCCGGCGACGAATACGCGTACACGAGCTGCGTGGCATTCGGACTGGAACGGTGGCTGTCCGTTCTGCTCGATCTGCACGGCGGTGACGCGCGGCAGGCGCTGGAATCCGTCAGGGCGGCCGCCCGGCAGGTCGCCTGACATGAGATACGGACGGGTCGGAATCGACCTGGTCCCGTTCGGCCGCGTCCGCGAGATGGTAGGGCGCGACAACGGGGCCGCGCTGGCCCGGATGCTCTCGGAAGAGGAAACGAGACTCTCCCGCACGGCCGGCGGGCCGGACATCGCGGGTATCGCCGGGCGCCTGGCCGCCAAAGAGGCGGTGTTCAAACTCTTCCGCGTTCCGGGGCAGACGTTGCCGTGGCTCGGCATCGAAATCCTGAAAGACGACGGCGGCTGGCCCGTCGTACGACTCGGCGGACGCGCCGCCGACCTGGCGCGGGACGCCGGTCTGGAGCACATCGAAGTCAGCATCACGCACGACGAACCATGTGCCGTGGCGGTCGCCTTCTGCGCCGGTGCGCCGGAGGCGGACACCAGTCGGCTGACATCCGCCTGACAACGGTTTGAGGAGTGGGAAATGGCATCGGCAGGAATCGACGAAGTACGCGCCTGGATCCTGGAACGGCACCCGGAACGGAAGACCGTCGAATCCGACGAGAACCTCATCGAGAGCCGGCTCGTGGACTCGCTCTCGTTCGTCGAGCTGGTCTACGCCATCGAGAGCGCCAGCGGCGTGGAAATCGATTTCGAGGCCATCGACATCCAGGACTTCCAGACGCTCTCGGCGATCGAGAAGGCGTTCTTCGTCACCGTCTGACTCCCGGAGGGGGACAAGCATCATGGAAGCTGTCTCGTACACGGCCCAGTGGACGGCCGCGGCCCGGGCGGTCGAGTCCGAACGCGGCGACGAGGCGATGTTCGACGACCCGTTCGCCCGCGAGCTGGCGGCTCCGCGCGGCTTCGAACTGCTGGAGAAGTACGGCGGGGGCGGCCTGCTGCCGTTCATCGCCATACGCACGAAGTACCTGGACGACAGCATCGAGGCGATCCTCGGGGACAGCGGCATCCGGCAGATCGTGTTCATCGCCGCCGGCATGGACACCCGGGCCTTCCGGCTGGCCTGGCCGCCCGGCGTGACGGTCTACGAGGTCGATCACGAGGCCCTGGTCGCGGAGAAGCGCAGGCGCCTCGCCGAGCTGGGCGCGCGGCCGACGACCGAACGCCGCGAGGTCGCCGCCGACCTGGCCGGGCAGTGGCTGCCCGCCCTGTACGACGCCGGGTTCGACCGCGACCAGCCCACCCTGTGGGTCGCGGAGGGGCTGATGTTCTTCCTCACCCGGGAGCAGGCGTCCGGGCTTCTCGCCGTCCTGGGGTCCGCCTCGGCCGCCGGCAGCTGGCTGGCCGTCGACTTCGTCAGCAAGGCCCTGTTGCGCAGCCCGTTCTCCCGCGCCTTCCTCGAGGGCCTGCGCGAGGACGGCACACCCTGGCTGTTCGGCACCGACGAGCCCGAGGAGTTCCTGGCCGACACCGGGTGGAAGGTGCGGGAGCTGAAGGAGCCGGGTGAGCCCGGCGCGGGACAGGGCCGGTGGCCGTACGAGGTGCAGCCCCGCGACCGAAGGGGCGCGCCCCGCAGCTGGCTGGTCCGCGCGGAGTTCGCGGGCCGCTGAGAGGAGAGCACATGAGCGACGCGACGACCCTGGAGAGGATCGAGTCGTTCCTCCCCGAGCGCAGCGTGAAGATCGACGAAGTCGCCGGCAGCCTCGGTCTCCGGCGGGCCGAGGTGGGCGTGTTCCGGAAGATCTACGGCCTGGACCGGCTCCGGTTCGACCCGGACACGGGCCTGTTCGACCTGGTCCTCCCCGCTGCGCGGCAGGCGCTGAAGGCGCTCCCGGAAGGACACCGGATCAGGTACGTCATCTACGCCCACACCATGCAGACCCTCACCCCGCCGCACATCGACGCCGCTCAGGTGATCCGTGACGATCTGGGGCTGCACGACGCCGAGGCGTTCGCGCTCACCCAGCAGGCGTGCGTCAGCAGCCTGGGGGCCATCGACCTGGCGGGCGAACTGCTGCGGGCCGAGGCGCCGGAGGGCGCCCACGCGCTGATGGTGACCGGCGAGCGGGCCTACTCGCCCAAGGTCCAGCTGATCCCCAACAGCGCCATCATGGCCGACGCCGCGGCTGCCTGCCTGGTGACCGTGGGCGGCCGGGGTGACGAGGTGCGCTCCCATGTCACGCGCACCCTCGGCGAGTACGCGGCCGGACTGGAGATGACCAAGGAGGAGACCCAGGGCTTCGGCCGGGCCTACGGCACGGTGCTCGGCGAGGTCATCCTGGAGGCCGTACGGGAGGCGGGGCTGGCCTTCGGCGACATCGACCTCGTCATCCCGCACAACGTGAACATGGTCTCCTGGCGGCAGACGATCAAGGAGATGGGCGCCGACCCGGGCCGTTTCTTCCTGGAGAACATCGAGCGTTACAGCCACTGCTACGCCTCGGACGTCTTCGTCAACTACACCACGCTGCGCGACAGCGACCGGCTCGTCGACGGCCGCCACTACGTCCTGTGCTCCGTCGGTCTGGGTGCCACCTTCGGCGCCATGGTGATCACCCACCGGAAGCGGTGAGCGCGATGGACGCCACCGCCTACACGGCGGATCTCAAGGAAGCGCTCACCGGCGACCGCGACGCCCGGTTCGTGTGGCTGTGCAATTTCGAGGTGGAGAACCAGTGGGCGCGCGACTACGTCGGTCTGCCGGCGGCGCGGGTGTCGGCCACCAGCGCGACCGTGCAGCGCATGGAGGAACTCGGCGCCCTGCTGGCCGAACCCGCCGACTGCCTGCTGCTGGACCGGCCGCTGGACGACGGCTACCGACGCTACCTCGAGAAGACCGGTCTGGGCGCCCCCGTCGAGCTGGTCACACGGGACCCGGCCGGCGCCGGCGGCACCAGCCGGGCCGTGCTCGACTCACCGGAGTTGATGGACCGGCTGCGGCAGCTCGCACGGGACGGCGCGTATCTGATGCCCATGGGCAACTCGCTCCTGGAGCAGCGGATCTCCCAGGAGACGGGGTTGCGCGCCGCGGTGCCGAACGCGGCCGTCCACGAGCGGGTCAACAGCAAGATCTACAGCCGTCGCCTCGCCGGGGAGCTGGGGCTGCGCGAGATCCCCGGATTCTGCTGCGAGACGGTCCCGCAGCTGCGCCACGCGCTCGACCAGGGGCTGGGCGACGGCGGGCCGGTGATCGTCAAGGACGCCTACGGCGTCTCCGGCAAGGGCCTGCTCGTGCTGGACAGCCGCAAGAAGGCCGACCGGCTGCTGCGCATGGTCGAGCGCCGGGCGCACAACACCGGCGACGACGCGATCCATGTGGTGGTGGAGCGGTTCCTGCCCAAGCGGTTCGACCTCAACTACCAGTTCACCATCGACCGCGCCGGAGGGGTCCGGTTCGACTTCGTCAAGGAGGCGCTCACCTCCGGCGGGGTGCACCTCGGCCACGTCATGCCGGCCGACCTCACCCCGGCCCAGCACGAGACGCTCACCGAGGCCGCCGAGGCGCTGGGCGCACGACTGCACAAGGACGGGTTCTTCGGCATCGTGGGCGTGGACGCCCTCGTCGGCGCCGACGACCTGGTCTATCCGGTCCTGGAGATCAACGCCCGGCTGAACATGTCCAGCTACCAGGGACGCGTCACCGAACGGTTCCTGGCGCCCGGGGGCACCGCACTGGCCAGGCACTACCCGCTGCGGCTCACCACGCCGGTCTCCTTCGACGAGGTGGCCGAGGCCCTCGGCGACCTGGCCGAACCGCCGTCGGCGGGTACCGGAGCGGTCATCACGTCGTTCGGCACCGTCAACGCGCAGAGCGGTGGATCCGTCCCGTTCGACGGCCGGCTCTACACCCTGCTCTTCGCCGCGCGACGCGAGGAACTCACCGCCCTCGACCAGCGGGTGGCCCGCTCGCTCGCACGATTCGGCACCAGCGGAAGGAAGCCATGAGCAGCCGGAAGGAAGCCACCAGCAGCACCGGCGGCACGAGCGGCACGGAATTCCATGTGCAGGGCGTGCCGATCTCGCGCATCGCCGAGGAGTTCGGCACCCCTGTGTACGTCTACGACGGCGAGGAGCTGCGCTCCGTCTACCAGTCGCTGCGCGACCGGCTGCACCCGGCGGTGGACGTCTTCTTCTCCCTGAAGGCCAACCCGAACATCAGCGTCACCTCCCGGCTGGGCTCGCTCGGCGCCGGCGCGGAGATCTCCTCCATGGTCGAGCTGATGACCGTGACCCGAGCGGGCATCGCACCGGACGACGTCATCTTCCTGGGACCGGGAAAGACGCGCGCCGAGCTGGAGGCCTGCGTCGCCGCCGGTCTGTACGCCATCGTGTGCGAGTCGCTGGACGAGGCCGCCGAGATCGAGGAGATCGCCGCCGCCACGGGCCGCGACGAGGTCCCCGTGCTGCTCCGCGTCAACCCGGACTTCCACACCAAGGGCTCGGGCCTGACGATGGGCGGCAAGCCACGCCAGTTCGGCATCGACGCCGACGTCCTGCGCCGCTCCCGGGGCCTTCTCGACCGTCTGCGCAGGGTGCGGGTGCGCGGCTTCCACGCCTACATGGGCACCCGCTTCCTGGGCGCCGAGGACCTGGCGCGCAACACCCGCCAGATCCTCGCCCTGGCCGACGAACTCGCGCAGGCCCTCGGGATCGAACTCGAGACCGTCGACTTCGGCGGCGGTTTCGGCGTCGCCTACTTCGACAACGAGAAGGACCTCGACCTCCCGGCCACGGTCGCCGGGATCAACGAGGTGGTCGAACCGTTCGCCGCCGCGCACCCCCGGTGCCGGCTGATCAACGAACTCGGGCGGTACCTGACCGCGACGTGCGGCACGTACGTGGTGCGGGCGCTGTACGTCAAGGAGTCGATGGGCGAGCGGTTCGTCGTCGCCGACGGCGGCACCAACCACCACATGGCGGCGGTCGGAGTCGGCAGCTTCGTCAAGCGGAACTTCCCGATCCGCTCGCTGACCCGGTACGACGACGAGCTGACCGGCACCTACACCGTCACCGGGCCGCTGTGCACCCCCAACGACGTCATCGGCAAGAAGGTCGTCCTGCCCCCGGTCCAGGCCGGTGACCTGCTGGGGGTCGAACGCTCGGGAGCGTACGGACCGACCGCCTCACCGGGCCTGTTCCTCAGCCACGGCTTCCCGGCCGAGGTACTGGTCCACAACGGCACCGCGCACCTGGTGCGCGAACGGGACCGCAAGGAGGACCTGCTCACCAAGCAGCGCCTCATCGACTTCGACTGACACAGGAGCGAACTGGCAATGGAACGCGGCAGCGTGATCTCGGCGGTGGAGAAGTCCCTCAGCGAGGTGCTGGAGCGCCCCGTCACCGGCCTCACCGAGGAGGTACGCCTCTTCGAGGACCTGCATCTGGACTCCACGTCCGTCCTGGAACTGCTGATGGCACTGGAGGACGCCGTGGACATATCGGTGGACCCCGAGGACCTGGACATGGACGACTTCAAGTCGGTCGGATCGCTCACCGACTACGTCCTGTCCCAGGCCGCGCAGACCACCGGCGAGGGATGAGGCGACGGCGATGCCCACTCTGCGTGCCGCCTGCGCCGTGGTGTCCCCACCGCGCAGGCCCTACGACGACGACCCGTCCCTCCTCTCCTACTACCGCGACCTGGTCGAGCCGTTCGGGCTGGAGGTGGAGGAGGACCTGCTGCGCGCCGGACCGAACGTCCGCCACCGGGACCTGATCGACCGGCTCGTGACGGCCGGTGACACCGGCGACAGCGCGCCCGATCTGGTGATCGTGACGCAGGCGCTGCCGGACGTCACCCCGTTCACCGCGATCTCGCCCTACCTCGACCGGCTTCTCGGCGGCCGTGCCACCAACTTCGGCATCCACCAGCAGGGCCTGGCGGCGCCGTTCACGGCGCTGCGCATCATCTCCGCCTTCCAGCGCGCCGGCCGCAGCCTCGATGCGGTGCTCGCCGTCCTGGAGCAGACCACCCTGCCCACCCGGTTCCCGCTGGTCCACGACAACCACCTGGTGGACTCCGGGGTCATGCTCCGGTTCGGCCGGGACGGCGGGCCCCGGGTGACCGAAGTCGAGGCGGTCCCCGCCACCGAGCCGGTGGCCGCCCGGATCGGCGAGGTGGCGGGCAAGGAGCCGGACGGCACCCTGGTGGTGGCCGGGCCCTGGCTGGACGTGGCCGCGCTCGACGGCGTCCGCCACCACTACCAGGCCGGCCACGGCACGTACTGCACCAGCGTCTGGCTGGCACTCGCCCGGCACTGGCGCTCCTGGCAGCAGGAGTACCCGACGGTCGTGCTGTGCGACACCGACCCGCGCTCCGGGGACAGCCACCTCGCCGTGCTGCGGTCGGACGGTCACGACGCGGTCCCGGGCACGGCAGGCGGTGAGGGACGGTGACGCCGGTGGACAGCGCCACGACGACCTCCCCGGACACGGCCCTGCGGGACTTCGCCGCCGCGCTGGACGCCTGCCACGACAAGGTGACCTCGGGCGGCCTCGTGGTCTCCCACGGCGGCTGGGTTGTCGCCTCGCCGGCGCGGGTGACCGCCGGGGCACAGGTGCCGGGCAGCTCGGGAGCGCTGATGGCGCAGCGCGGCGGAACCCCGGCCGCCGACCGCCGGCAGGAGGCGTTCGCACAGGAGCTGATCGGACTGCACCGGCAGACCCTGCGCGAGGTGCTGGACGGCGCGGTCACCCGGCTCGACGAACGCGTCTCGGAGGGCGTCAGCCTGCTCAACCGCCAGCTCGTCCAGGGCGCGGTGGCCGATGTGGCCCTCGCCCTGTCGGAGGCGGACGACCTGCGCGAGCTGCCCATGAGCACCCCGTGGCGCCGCTGGCGGATCCACCGGGACCTGGTGAACGCGGGCCGCACCGCCCTCAAGCTGTACGGCGCCGGCGGCTTCGTCGCCGGGGGACCGGGGACCGTCCTGTACCTGACCGAGATCCTCGGCAACATCTACCTGCGCCCGGAGCAGCCGGGACCGGAGGCCGGAGATGACTGAGCCCACCGGCGAGCGCATCGCCGCACTGCGCTCCTACGTACGGGAGGCCGGCCGGGAACTGCGCGCGATCGGCCTGGAGATCGACCGCGACCCGGAGGCGATCGACCGCTGGCTGGGACTGCCCGCCGTGGACATCATGCGCGGCTGCACCATACCGGCCGAGTACCTCGACTCCCCGCTGCGCGTCGGCGCGCACACCTACGACATGAGCTCCTGCCTCGAACACACGGTGACCATCGAGGAGCTGAGCTACGGCGACGCGGGATTCATGCTCGCCTGCCCCGGTCCCCTCATGTCGGGGGTGGCGGTGGGCGCCCTGGGCGACGACAAACAGCGCCACCACTACTACGAGCGCATGGCCGGACCGGAGCCCGTCTGGACGTTCTTCGGGCTCACCGAACCGGCCAAGGGATCGGCCGCCACCGAGCTGGAGACCACGCTCGTCCCCGAGGGCGACGGCTTCCGCCTCACCGGCGAGAAGCGGTACGTGGGCAACGCCGCGTACGCCCAGCTGGGCGTGGTGTTCTGCCGCAGGGCGCCCGGGCCGCTGGGCATCGAGGCGGTCCTGGTGGACACGGCCGCTCCCGGATTCCACGCCGAGCCGATCCCCACCGTCGGCATGCGCGGGGCGCGGATCTCCGCCATCAGGCTCGACGGCGTACGCGTGGAGCGTGAGCAGATCCTCGGCTACGACAGCCTCAAGCCCAGCCGGCGCGGGCTGATCGGCGCCATCCGCACCCTCCAGCGGTTCCGTCCGGTGCTGGCCGGCACCATCGTGGGGCTGTGCCGCGCGGTGCTGGACCACGTACGCGAGCAGCGCCCCGCCCTGGCGGGCGGCGCCCGGGCCCGGCTGGAGGACCTGGAGGACCGGCTCACCGCCGTACGCCGGCAGAACTACGAGGTCGCCGCGGCCATCGACGCCGGCCGGGTGCGCGCCGACCGCGTCGCCGGGGTCAAGACGCGTGCCGCGGAGCTGGCCGAACGCTGCACGCTGGCCGCCGCGGACCTGATGGGCCCCGGCGCGCTCCTGGAGGACCCGCTGCTGAACAAGCTGTACCGGGACGCGCGGGCCTTCGAGTTCATGGAGGGAACCGGCCACATCCAGCGGCTGGCCGTCTTCCAGGGCGTGCTCAAGAGGACGTTTCTCGACTAGCGGGACACCGCGAAGGAGCAGGGGGAACACACGGTGTGGATCGGTGTCGACGTCACGCACGAGAACGAGCTGGCGGCCCTGCTCGCCCGTCCGTGGTTCCGTGACTACACGTACGCCCCGGAGGAACTCCGGACCGCCGCCTCCTTCGGCGCGGAGCGAGCCCATGAGTTCCTGACCGGGCGCTTCGCGGGGAAGGAGGCGGTACTGAAGGTCATCGGCACCGGCGTGGGGGCGGGCGTGACCCCCCGCCAGGTGGCCATCCTGCGGGCCGACAGCGGGGCCCCGCAGGTCCGCCTCTCCGGCGCGGCGGCGCGGCATGCCCGCGATCGTGGCATCGCCGGCATCAGCGTGTCCGTCACGCACAAGAAGGGCGTGGTCGTCGCCGTCGCGATCGGCGTGCCCGCCGCCTCGCACGCCGGCACCGAAGCCCGCGAACCCTCGCGCTGAACCGCGCGGCGCGGCCGCGACACCCCCACCCCTCTTCGTCCGGCCACAGCGTGATCGACGCAGGACCTGCCGCGGCCCGTCCACGCGCAGGCCACCGCCAACGGGCACTTGGGCCGCGTGCCGCCCGACCCCACCAGGAAGCGCACCCGCGCCCGGGCGTCGCGCGACGCCGCCGGCATCTGACCCGTCCCGCCCGACCGCAGGCCGAAGGAGAGCACGCCGTGCGTATCGCCGTCACCGGTTCCATCGCCACCGACCACCTGATGTCCTACCCGGGCCGGTTCGCCGACCAACTGGTCGCCGGGCGGCTCGACCGTGTCTCCCTGTCGTTCCTGGCCGACACCCTGGAGATCCGCCGGGGCGGCGTCGCGGCGAACATCGCCTTCGGCCTCGGCCGGCTCGGCCTGCGTCCACTGCTGGTCGGGGCGGCGGGAACCGACTTCGCCGACCACCGCGAACGGCTGGAACGCGCCGGCGTGGACACCGGCCCGGTGCGCATCAGCGCCTCGGCGCACACGGCCCGCTTCGTGTGCACGACGGACGCGGACCAGAACCAGATCGCCACCTTCTACGCGGGCGCCATGGCCGAGGCCCGAGACATCGACCTGGCCGCGGTGGCCCACGACGCGCGAGGGGTGGACCTGGTGGTGATCGCGCCCGACGACCCGGAGGCGATGCTGCGCCACACCGACGAGTGCCGGAGCCTGGGAATCCCCTTCGCGGCCGATCCCTCGCAGCAGCTCGCGCGGCTGGACGCGGGCGAGACCCGCCGACTGGTGGACGGCGCCCGGCTGCTGTTCACCAACGAGTACGAGGCGGCCCTGCTCCAACAGCGCACCGGCTGGAGCCCCGCACACATCCTGGACCGGGTCGGAACCTGGGTGACCACCCTCGGTCCGGACGGCGCGGCCATGGCCCGCGCCGGTGAGCCGGCCCTGCGGATCCCCGCCGTCGCGACCAGCCACCCGCTGGATCCGACCGGAGCCGGCGACGCCTTCCGCGCCGGCTTCCTCGCCGGCGTCGCCTGGGGCCACACCCCCGAGCGGGCCGCCCGGCTCGGGTGCGCGCTGGCGACGGTCGTCCTGGAATCGGTGGGCACCCAGGAGTACGAGCTGACCGCCGCCGACCTGTCCGCCAGGACCGACAAGGCGTACGCGCCGACTCCCGCCGGCCGGACGTCGTAACCCCGCCGCGCCGCCCACCCTCCCGGACAGGCGGCACACGGACTGCTCGGTCGTCACCGCAGGACACCCGCGGATGTCCGGCGTGAGGCGGTCCACCGACCACAAATAAGAAAAACCCCAGGTCACGGCGAGTGAGTCCTGGGGTTGATCCGAGCCGCTTTCGGGATTCGAACCCGAGACCTACGCATTACGAGTGCGTTGCTCTGGCCATCTGAGCTAAAGCGGCGCGCTGTCCGCACCATGGTGCGATCAGCAACGTCGGTAAGTCTACACAGTTTCCCGTGGTGCTTCGTACCCGCCCCGGAGCGGGTGGCACCGGGGCGGGCGGCGCGGGCTGGGGTCTTTCGTTCGGATCCGGCCTGATCCGAACGAGAGGGCCTAGGAACAGCGTTTGCCGGACGCCGGCGGGGTGCCGCGGAGGAGATAGGTGTTGATCGCCGAGTCGATGCAGGCGCTGCCGCGGCCGTAGGCGGTGTGGCCGTCGCCGACGTAGGTGAGGAGGCGGCCGGAGGAGAGCTGGCGGGCCAGGGACTGCGCCCAGCGGTAGGGCGTCGCCGGGTCGCGGACCGTGCCGACCACCAGGATCGGCGCCGCGCCCCTCGCCTCGATGCGGTGCGGCTCACCCGTCGCCTTCACCGGCCAGTACGTGCAGTTCAGCGACGCCCAGGCCAGGCCCGGGCCGAAGACCGGGGACGCCTTCTCGAACGCGGGCAGCGCCTTCTGCGCCTCCTCCGGGCCGGTGAAGGCCGGCGGCAGGTCCAGGCAGTTCACGGCGGCGTTGGCCATCATCAGGTTGCTGTAGTGGCCGCTCGTGTCCCGCTCGTAGTAGCTGTCGGAGAGGGCCAGCAGGCCCGCCCCGTCGTTGTGTCGCATCGCCGAGGTCAGCGCCGCGCGCAGCTGCTCCCAGGACCCCTCGTCGTACATCGCCGCGATCACGCCGGTGGTGGCCAGTGACTCCCCCAGCCTGCGGCCGTCCGCGTCACCCGCGGGCACGGGGTGGGCGTCCAGCTTGCGGAAGAACGCCCGCAGGTGGTCGCCGGCCTGTGCGGGCGTCGTCCCCTTCCCGCCGAGCGGGCAGTCGGAGCGCCGTACGCAGTCCTTCGCGAACGCCTGGAACGCCGTCTCGAAGCCCGCCGTCTGGTCCAGGTTCAGCCTGCGGGCGTCCAGGGACGGGTCCATGGCGCCGTCGAGCACCATCCGGCCGACCCGCGCAGGGAACAGTCCGGCGTACGTCGCCCCGAGAAACGTGCCGTACGACGCTCCCACGTAGTTCAGCTTCCGGTCGCCGAGGACCGCCCGCAGGATGTCCATGTCGCGGGCCGTCTCGACGGTGGAGACGTGCCGCAGCAGCTTCGCCGAGTGGGCCCCGCAGCTCTCCGCGAACTCACGGTCCGCCTTGACCAGCGCTTTTTGCTCCCGCTGGTCGTCGGGGGTCATGTCGGTCTGCGTGTAGGCGTCCATCCGGTGCCCGTCGAGGCAGTGGACGGGCTCACTGCGGGCGACGCCCCGGGGATCCACCGCGACCATGTCGTAACGGGCCCGGACCTTGGCCGGGTAGCCGATGCCCGCGTACTCCTGGAGGTAGCCGACCGCCGAGCCGCCCGGACCACCCGGGTTCACCAGCAGCGAGCCGAGCGGCTTGCCCTTCCCGGTGGCCTTCTTGCGCGCGACGGCGAGCCGGACGGAACCCGCACCGGGTTCGGCGTAGTCCAGCGGGGCCTTCATCGTGGCGCACTGGAAGCCGGGTACTCCGCAGTCGTGCCATCGCAGCCGCTGGCTGTAGTACGACGTCAGCGCCGACGGCGTCGAACGCGGCAGCGCGGCCAGCGCCGCGTCCACCGTCGCGCCTCTCGCCGTGCTGGGACCTTCCGGTGAGCAGGCGGACACGAGCAGGGCGGCGGCCGCGACGAGGGAGGCCGTGAGACGGGCCGTCGTCCGGGAACGGACGGCACGGATCCGATGGGGGGATGGCCTGGTGTGCATCAGGCGAGCGTAACGGTGCGCGACAGGGCGGGTGCGTTCTGTGCGAAGTGTGGCTCGTACGGGGGACACCCACCACCGTGTCCCCCTCGGCGACCGGGCCGAACCGTCACCCCGCCCGCAGGGCCATGGTCATCGCCTCCACGGCCAGCAGCGGGGACACATTACGGTCCAGGGCCTCCCTGCACGCGGCGATCGCCTCGATACGGCGGAGGGTGGACTCCGGGGCGCCGGCGCGGGCCAGTCGCTCCAGGGCGTCCCCGGCGTCGGCGTTGGCGATCGCCACTCGGGTGCCGAGCTGGAGGGCGAGGACGTCGCGGTAGAAGGCGGTGAGGTCACCGAGGGCGATGTCGAGGCTGTCGCGCTGCGTACGCGTTCTGCGGCGCTTCTGCATGTCCTCGAGGTCCTTCATCACTCCCGCCGTGCCACGCGGCAGCCGGCCGCCCTGGGCCGCCCCCAGCGCCGCCTTCATCTCCTCGGTCTCCTTGCCGTCCGTCTCCTGGGCGAGTTGCCGGGCGTCCTCGGCCGCCGCGTCGACCAGCTCCTGCGCGGCCCTGAGGCACGCGCCGACCTCGTCGAGGCGCAGCGGCAGCTTCAGCACCGCCGCGCGACGCTCGCGGGCCGCCGGGTCGGTGGCGAGGCGGCGGGCCCGGTCCACATGCCCCTGGGTGGCGCGGGCGGCGGCGACGGCGACCTCCGGCTCGATGCCGTCTCGGCGTACGAGCATGTCGGCGACCGCGTCGACCGTCGGCGTGCGCAGGTTCAGGTGCCGGCAGCGGGAGCGGATGGTGGGCAGGACGTCCTCGACGGACGGGGCGCACAGCAGCCACACCGTGCGGGGGGCCGGCTCCTCCACTGCCTTCAGGACGGCGTTGGCCGACTTCTCGTTCAGCCGCTCGGCGTCCTCGACCAGGATGATCTGCCAGCGGCCGGTCGCCGGGGCGGTGAACGACTTGCGGACCGTGTCCCGCATGTCCCTGACCAGGATCTCCGCGCCGACCGCGGCGACCGTCGTGACATCCGCGTGCGTGCCGAGCAGCGCGGTGTGACAGCCGTCGCAGAACCCGCAGCCGGGGGTCCCGCCGAGGGCCCGGTCGGGACTCACGCACTGGAGAGCGGCGGCGAAGGCCCGCGCCGCCTGGCTCCGGCCCGCGCCGGGCGGGCCCGTGAACAGCCAGGCGTGCGTCATCTTCGACGCCTCCGGCGGCGGCTCGTCCGCCGCGGCGGCCGTGACGAGGGCATCGGCGTCCCGCGCGGCTGCATCCAGCACCGCGCTCACCTTCTCCTGCCCGACGAGGTCGTCCCACACGGTCATGGGTCACGCCGCCCTTCCGTCACACTCCACGTTCCGGACTCCATTGTGCGGGCGAGGTCCGACAACGGAGGCCGGCCCGACCGGCGCGAGGCGGCACCCTGCCGGCCCGCGGCCCCTGGAGGATGCCCTGCGGGCACCGCCGCCCGCGGGGAAGTGCCCGGCGGCCACCGCCCGCGCCGATGCCCGGCACAGCCGGCGGCCCTCACCGATGTCCGCCGGACGCGGCACGTGGCACCGCCGGCCGCGGGACGACCGACCTCGACCGGCGGCCGGCCGGGCCCCGGGCCCGGCCTCGTCCGGCGCCGGGCAGGACCCGGTCCCCGCTTCGACCGGTGCCGGGGCGGAACCAGTCCCCGTCTTCGACCGGTGCCGGGGCGGAACCGGCCCCCGCCCCGCCTCCGGCCCGCATCCGTCCTCAGCCGCGACGGCCCCGGCCGCGGCCCCCGCTGTTCCGCTGTTCGTCGGTGTTGCCCTGGTCACCGTGCGGCTGTTCGTCGTAGGAACCCAGCAGCTCGTCCGCCAGGGTCGGCAGGTCGTCCAGCGGGGTTTCCTCGGCCCAGTCGGAGCGCGGGCGACGGCGCGGTGTGCCGTCGGCGTCGATCTGGGGCATCTCGCGGGTGCGTCCCTCGGAGCCGTCGGGACCCGTACCCGGCCGCTGCCGGCCTGGCCGCTCGTCCCGGAAGAAGCCGGGCGGCACCCGGCCCGCCGGGTCGTCGTCCCGTACGGGCGGCAGCACGGCGGTCTCGTCGGCCGCACCGTGATCCACCACCGGCGGCAGCTTGGCCGTGTCCTCGACCGACACCGGCGGCAGCTTGGCCGTGTCCTCCACGGACACCGGCGGCAGGACGGCCGTCTCGTCCGCCACACCCGGCGTCACCGGCGGCTGCGGCAGCTCGGCGGTCACCTCGGCATCGGCATGGGGCCGCCGCGCGTCCTCGGCAGGACCGCCGCGTTCCTCGCGCACCGGCCGCAGCACCGTGGTGTCGTCCGTGTTCCGCACGTCCTTACGCAGCCCGTCGAAGCCCCGCCCCTCCCTGGGGCGCCGGTCCGCGCCCGGTGAGACCACCGGCGTGGGGGCCGTGACCGCCTCGTCCGCCACGCCCGGCGCGGTCGGGGTGGCCGGCAGGGGGGCGCTGGGCCTGCGGGCAGCCACGTCGGCCGCCGCCGCCGCCTCGGCGGCCCGCCGGCGGGCCTCCTCGGCCCGCAGCAACGCCTCCTCGGCCTTGCGCTGCGCCTCCAGCCGGCGCGCCTCCTCCTCGGCACGCAACCGGGCCTGGCGGGCCTCCTCCTCGGCGCGCCGGCGGGCCTCCTCCTCGGCCTGCTTGCGGCGCCGCTCCTCCTCGGCCCTGCGGCGGGCCTCCTCCTCGGCGCGTGCCTTCTCCTCGGCGAGGAGCCGCTGCCGCTCCTCCTCCGCTCGCCGGGCGGCTTCCTCGGCCCGCAGCCGGGCCTCCTCCGCCTGCCGTTCGGCCTCGCGCCGCTGCGCCTCCTCCAGCTCGCGCCGCTTGCGCTCCTCCTCCTCGGCGCGCAGCCTGGCGAGCTGTTCCTGGCGCTCGCGTTCCAGGCGCTCCTCCTCGGCCTTGCGCGCGGCCTCCTCCTCGGCCTTGCGCCGGGCCTCCTCCTCGGCCTTCCTGCGCGCCTCCTCCCGGGCCTTGATCTCGGCCTCGGAGAGCGGCAGCACGGTGTCCAGCCGGTGCCGGATCACGGTGGTGACGGCCTCGGGCTCCTGTCCGGCGTCCACGACCAGATAGCGGCCCGGGTCGGAGGCGGCCAGCGTCAGGAAACCGGACCGCACGCGTGCGTGGAACTCCGCGGGCTCCGACTCCAGCCGGTCCGGCGCCTCGGTGAACCGCTCGCGGGCGGTCTCCGGGGAGACGTCCAGCAGGACGGTGAGGTGCGGGACGAGCCCGTCGGTGGCCCAGCGGTTGATGCGGGCGATCTCGGTCGGGGAGAGGTCGCGGCCGGCGCCCTGGTAGGCGACGGAGGAGTCGATGTAACGGTCGGAGATGACCACCGCGCCACGTTCCAGCGCGGGGCGTACGACCGTGTCGACGTGCTCCGCGCGGTCGGCGGCGTACAGCAGTGCCTCCGCGCGGTGCGACAGGCCCGCCGAGGACACGTCCAGCAGGATCGAGCGCAGCCGCTTGCCGACCGGGGTGGCGCCGGGCTCCCGGGTGAGCACGACCTCGTGGCCCTTGGCGCGGATCCACTCGGCGAGGGACTCGGCCTGGGTGGACTTGCCGGCGCCGTCGCCGCCCTCCAGGGCGATGAAGAAGCCGTTCACCGCCGGTGCGGTGACGGGGTCGTCGCCGCCCAGCAGCGCGTCCTTGAGGTCCTGGCGCAGCGGGACGCCGGACCGGTCGTCGACCTTGGCGAGCACCAGCGCGGCCACCGGCAGCAGCAGCGCGCCGACGAGCATCAGGGTGAAGGCGGCCCCGCCGTGTGCGAAGACGAACCTGCCGTTCTCCAGCCGGTGCGGGCCGATCAGCGCGGCGACCAGGGGCGCGATCAGGGCGCCGAGCGCTATGAAGACCCGGACCACGGCGTGCAGGTGCTCGGTGGTGCGCGCCCGGCGGTAGTCCTCGGTCTCCTGGTCGAGCAGGGTGTGCCCGGTGTTGGCGGCCACGCCCGCGCCGGCGCCGGCCAGCGTGACGATCAGCAGCACGGTCGTGACGTCCGGGACCAGGCCGGCGGCCAGCAGGGCGATGCCGGTGACGGCGATGGCGAGGGCCAGCAGGCGGCGCCGGGAGAGCGAGGGCAGCACCGCGGGGGCGGTACGGATGCCGACGCCGACACCTCCGGTCAGGCCCAGCACCAGCAGGCCGTAGAGCACCGGGCCGCCGCCCAGGTCCTTGGCGTGCAGCACGCACACCGCGACGGCCGCCGCGATCGCGCCGGCGACCGAGGCACAGGCCGGGACGAGCAGGGGCACCGCGCCGGTGCGGCCCTTGTCGACGCCGGTGCCGGTGCGCGGGCGGCGCAGGCCCTCCAGCGGGGACCGCGCACGCGGGGTGCGGGTGCCGGGCAGCTCCAGGGCGGTCAGCACGGCCAGGGATGCGGCGAACAGGCCTGCCGCCACATACGACCCGAGGGCCGCCTGGTGCTGGTCGAACCAGGCCACGCCGGTGCCCAGCAGGTTGTTCAGCAGACCGGCGACGACCAGTGCGGCGGCGGCCAGCGGGACCGCCAGGAAGGTCGTCCGCAGTGCCAGGCGGCGCAGGGCGTCCAGGTGGTCCGGGAGCGGCCGTACGGTGGCGCCCTCCGGCGGTGGGGCCGGCAGCAGGGCGGGGGCGGCGCTCTCCCGGCACACCGTCCACAGCCGCTCGGCGACGCCGGTGACGAAGGCGGTGACGAGCAGGACGGCGAGCGCGTCGTCCGGGGTCCAGTCGATCCACAGGGGCGCGACGATCAGCAGCGCGGCGCGGATTCCGTCGGCGCCGACCATGGTCCAGCGCCGGTCGAGGGGGCCCTCCTGGGCGGTGAGTGAGGTCAGCGGGCCGAGGAGGACGGCACCGAAGAGGAGTGTGGCAAGGATGCGCGCCGCGAAGACCATCGCCACCGCGAAGGCCACTCCCCGGTAGCCGCCGCCGAAGGCGCCCTCGGTGATCGCCGCCTGGAGGACCAGGACGACCAGCACGAGAAGGGCGAGGGTGTCGCCGACCCCGCTCACCAGCTGCGCGCTCCACAGGCGCCTCAACTGCGGTCGGCGCAGCAGGGAGCGGACGGCGCGTTCGCGGGAGTCCGCGACCAGGGCGTCGTCCGGTGCTGTGGGGTGGGCCGTTGGCTGCTCGGCTCGCGTCATGCGTTCAGCCTATCCGCAGCCGCCGACACCACACCTCGCCTGTCCTGGCATGCGCACGCCCCGACATCAAAGTGATGCCGGGGCGTGCGTGGCGCGAAGCCGGAGTGGAGGTTTCCGGTCGGGACCGGGCGTCAGTCGTCGGCGCCGGACACCGCCGCCTTGGAGGCCGTGGCCTTCTTGGCGGTGGTCTTCTTCGCCGTCGTCTTCTTCGTGGCCGTCGTCGTCTTCTTCGCGGCCGTCTTCTTGGCCGCGGTCTTCTTCGCCGGGGCGGTCTTCTTCGCCGTCGCCTTCTTCGCGGTCTTCTTGGCGGGGGCCTTCGCGCGCTTCTCGGCGAGCAGCTCGAAACCACGCTCAGGGGTGATGGCCTCGACGCTGTCGTCGGAGCGGAGGGTCGCGTTGGTCTCGCCGTCGGTGACGTACGGGCCGAACCGGCCGTCCTTGACCACGACCGGCTTGCCGGAGACCGGGTCCTCGCCCAGCTCCTTCAGCGGCGGCTTGGCCGCGGCCCGGCCGCGCTGCTTCGGCTGGGCGTAGATCGCCTGCGCCTCTTCCAGCGTGATGGTGAAGAGCTGGTCCTCGGCCTGGAGCGAGCGCGAGTCCGTGCCCTTCTTCAGGTACGGGCCGTAGCGTCCGTTCTGCGCGGTGATCTCCACGCCGTCGGCGTCGGTGCCGACGATCCGCGGCAGCGACATCAGCCGCAGCGCGTCGTCGAGCGTCACCGTGTCGAGCGCCATGGACTTGAAGAGCGACGCCGTGCGCGGCTTGACCGCGTTCTTGCCGGTCTTCGGGGTGCCCTCGGGGAGGACCTCCGTGACGTACGGGCCGTAGCGGCCGTCCTTGGCGACGATCGTGTGGCCGGTGGCCGGGTCGGTGCCCAGCTCGAAGTCCCCACTGGGCTTGGCCAGCAGTTCCTCGGCCAGCTCGACGGTCAGCTCGTCCGGCGCCAGGTCGTCCGGGATGTCGGCGCGCTGGTGCTGCTCGGTGTCCTTCTCGCCGCGCTCGATGTACGGGCCGTAGCGGCCGACGCGGAGCACGATGTCGTTGCCCACCGGGAACGACGACACCTCTCGCGCGTCGATCGCGCCCAGGTCGGTCACCAGTTCCTTGAGGCCGCCGAGGTGGTCGCCGTCGCCGTTGCCGGCGTCCGCGGCGGAAGCCGTGACGTTGCCCTCGCCGAAGTAGAAGCGCTTCAGCCACGGCACGGCCTGGGCCTCGCCGCGGGCGATGCGGTCGAGGTCGCCCTCCATCCTGGCGGTGAAGTCGTAGTCGACGAGCCGCCCGAAGTGCTTCTCCAGGAGGTTGACCACGGCGAAGGAAAGGAAGGACGGCACGAGGGCCGTGCCCTTCTTGAAGACGTAGCCGCGGTCGAGGATCGTGCCGATGATCGACGCGTACGTCGACGGGCGGCCGATCTCGCGCTCTTCCAGCTCCTTGACCAGGGAGGCCTCGGTGTAGCGGGCCGGGGCCTTGGTGGCGTGCCCGTCGACCGTGATCTCCTCGGCGGACAGCGCGTCGCCCTCGGTGACCTGCGGCAGCCGGCGCTCGCGGTCGTCCAGCTCGGCGTTCGGGTCGTCGGCACCCTCGACGTAGGCCTTCAGGAAGCCGTGGAAGGTGATCGTCTTGCCGGAGGCGCTGAACTCGACGTCACGGCCGTCGGCGGCGGTACCGCCGATCTTGACGGTCACGCTGTTGCCGGTCGCGTCCTTCATCTGGGAGGCGACGGTCCGCTTCCAGATCAGTTCGTAGAGCCGGAACTGGTCGCCGGTGAGGCCGGTCTCCGCAGGCGTGCGGAACCGGTCACCCGACGGTCGGATCGCCTCGTGCGCCTCCTGCGCGTTCTTCACCTTCGCGGCGTAGGTGCGCGGCTGCGGGGGGAGGTAGTCGGCGCCGTACAGCTGCGTGACCTGCGCGCGGGCGGCGTTGATCGCCGTGTCGCTCAGCGTCGTGGAGTCCGTACGCATGTACGTGATGTAGCCGTTCTCGTACAGCTTCTGCGCGATCTGCATCGTCGCCTTCGCGCCGAAGCCGAGCTTGCGGCTCGCCTCCTGCTGGAGCGTCGTCGTACGGAACGGGGCGTACGGCGAGCGGCGGTACGGCTTGGACTCGACGGACCGCACGGAGAAGCGGGTGTTCTCCACGGCGGCGGCGAGGGCGCGGGCGTTCGCCTCGTCGAGGTGCAGGGTGTTCGCGCTCTTGAGCTGTCCCAGGGAGTCGAAGTCGCGGCCCTGCGCGACCCGCCTGCCGTCGACGGTCTGGAGACGGGCGACCAGCGACGCCGGGTCCGACGGATCGCCCGCGCGGCCGGTCCCGAAGGTACCCGTCAGGTCCCAGTACTCGGCAGAACGGAAAGCGATGCGCTCGCGTTCCCGCTCGACCACGAGCCGGGTCGCGACGGACTGGACGCGGCCGGCCGACAACCGCGGCATGACCTTCTTCCACAGGACCGGCGACACCTCGTAGCCGTAGAGGCGGTCGAGGATGCGGCGGGTCTCCTGGGCGTCGACCAGCTTCTGGTTGAGCTGGCGCGGGTTGGCGACGGCCTCGCGGATCGCGTCCTTGGTGATCTCGTGGAAGACCATCCGCTTGACGGGGATCTTCGGCTTGAGGACCTCCTGGAGGTGCCAGGCGATCGCCTCGCCCTCCCGGTCCTCATCGGTGGCGAGGAACAGCTCGTCGGAATCCTTCAGCAGGTCCTTGAGCTTCTTGACCTGCGCCTTCTTGTCGGCGTTGACCACATAGATCGGCTGGAAGTCATGGTCGACGTCCACACCGAGGCGGCGGACCTCACCGGTGTACTTGTCGGGCACCTCGGCGGCGCCGTTGGGGAGGTCGCGGATGTGCCCGACGCTCGCTTCGACGACGTAGCCGGGGCCGAGGTAGCCCTTGATCGTCTTCGCCTTGGCAGGCGACTCGACGATGACGAGTCGGCGGCCGCCCTGTGCGGTCTCGCTGGTCGGGGACAACTTCGCTCTTCTCTCCGGTCGAGGCTGGGGGCCTCCCCAGGTCTTCGTCCCGGGGGCACGGCGTACTACTGGTTGTGTGACGCTGCGGAGTGTGACGCTACATCCCGCCCCCGTGTCAAACGGGAAAAGCCCACAACGGCCACTCGAACGGTAACCCGACTCCCGCCATTCCTGCCGCCCGGACTGCCTGGCGAATCCCGCTCCCCTGTCCGGAGCGTGCTGCTCCCCTTACCCGGCGGACATGGTGCCGCCCGGTGTCAGAGGCGGGTCAGGCAGTACACGCCGAGCGCCAGTGTCACCGTCCCGGCCACGCCCGCGACGGTGGCCGATGCGACCCGGCTCACACCGTCGGCCACCGGTTCGCGGTGCCGCAGCCGGGTCCCCGTCCAGGCCAGTAGACCGGCTCCGAACAGGGCGAACACCACTGCGGCGAAGATCGCCGGCCCGCTCTCCATGCACCGCCCACCTCTTCCGCGCCGCCCGGCCCTGCCCAGCGCCGGGAGGGTGGCACACGCGGGACACGAACAGGCGACAGCGGGGTGAACGGAAGGGCGACGAGCCGCCGGATGTGCGTTCGGACACGTCGGCCCGAAACCGCCTGCCGTATTTTTCCGGCCTTTTTCCCGTCACGGGCCCGTTCTCCTCCCGGCGGCACCTCCGCCGGAGCCCGTGCCCCCGGCATACGGCGGTGCGCACGCACCGGGCCCGGCGTGATCCGCCGGTGCCCACGACAGCGCGGCCGCCCGGCGTACCGCACCTGCCCGCTGCGGCCCTCTCGCCCCCGCGACACGCGCCACCGCTCACGGTGCTCCGAGGCTCACGGTGCTGTGAGGGCGTGCCCGCCCGGGCCTGCCGCGTGCGCCCGCTCAGCGCACCGGCTCCAGGAAGCCCTGCTCCACCAGCAGCCGGATCTGCGCCGGCGTCCGGTCGCGGAGCACCACCGGGTCCTCGCCGACGAGCTGCGCGATGGCGTCCAGGATGCGGCCGGCGCTCAGCGTGCCGTCGCACACGCCCGCGAACCCGGCACCGACCGTGTCCACCTTGGTCGCCCGGCGCATCCCGCGATGCTGGCGCAGCACCACGTGCTCCGGGTCCTCGGCCCCGGGTAGGCCGACCTGCTCCTGGACCACCTCCGCCGCGAGCCGGAAGTGGCTGTCGAGCAGCGCCGCGTCATCGTGCGCCCGGAGATAGTCCAGGCGCTCGAAGTGGGCCCGGATCGTCTCGCCGAGGGGCTGCTCGACCGGGTGCGGCCACTCCTCCACGGTGACCGAGGGCTCGGCGGCCCCGGTACCGCGCAGGGTGATCCAGCCGAAGCCGACCGCCCTGACCTTGCGCGCCTCGAACTCGTCGAGCCAGGCGTCGTACCGCGCCTGGTACTCCACCGGGTCCGCACGATGGTCACCGGCGTCCCGCAGCCACAGCTCGGCGTACTGCGTGATGTCCTGCACCTCGCGCTGCACGATCCAGGCATCGCAGCCGCGCGGCACCCACGACCTGAGCCTGTCCTGCCAGTCCTCCCCCGCCACGTGCTGCCAGTTCGCGAGGAACTGCGCGAACCCGCCCTCGGTCAGCCGTTCCCCCGCCTGCTGAACGAGCGAGCGGCACAGATCGTCCCCGCCCATGCCACCGTCCCGGTACGTCAGCCGGGCGCCGGGGGAGATCACGAAGGGCGGGTTGGACACGATCAGGTCGAACCTCTCGTCGTCCCTGACCGGTGCGAACAGCGAACCCTCGCGGAGGTCGGCGGCGGGCGCCCCGGAGAGCGACAGCGTGAGCGCCGTGGTGTGCAGCGCGCGCGGGTTGAGGTCGGTCGCCGTCACGCGCGTGGCGTGCTGGGCGGCGTGCAGCGCCTGGATGCCGGAGCCGGTGCCGAGGTCCAGGGCGGAGGCGACGGGCGTGCGGACGGTGATGCCGGCGAGGGTCGTGGAGGCGCCGCCGACGCCCAGGACGACCCCTTCGTCACGCTGCCCGACGCCGCCGGCGCCGCCGACCGCGCACCCCAGGTCGGAGACGATGAACCAGTCCTCGCCGTCGGGGCCGCCGTACGGCCGTACGTCCACGGTGGCGGCCACCTCGTCGCCGCCCAGGCGGATGAGCCACCCGGCTTCCAGCGCCTCCCCGGCGGGCAGGATCTCGCGCACGCGCGCGTAGGGCACCGGCTGCTGGAGCAGGAACAGCCGTACGAGCGTCTCCAGCGGCGTGTCGCCGCGGGTCGCCCTGAGGGCGGGCACGGTCTCGCTGCGGGCCAGCGCCGCGTAGGCGGGGGCGCCGAGCAGGTCGAGCAGCCCGTCGGCAGTGAAGGAGGCGGCCAGCAGGGCGTCCCGCAGGCGCGCGGCGATGTCGGGCCGGTCGGAAGCGGGCAGGGGAGCGAGTCCGGAGTCAGTCACGTCCCCATTGTGGCCCGGGACGTCTGCCCGGGCCGTCTCCGCGCGGACCGGCCGCCGGTGTCAGCCGGCCGTCCCCTGCGGCGTCGCCCCGGCCGTCCCGGACGCCGCCGGGACCTTGCAGCTGGGCTGCTCGGCCATCGCCGCCTTGACGTCACCCTGCTCCAGCCGCTTCAGCGCCTGGGTGCCGCTGCTGCTCTGCTTGCCGACGTCTTCCGCCTGGGCTGCGGCGACGTCCTTGAGGCCCTTGGCGAACTTGCCCTGGTCCTTGGTGTCCAGCCCGTCGACCTTCTTCTTCAGGTCGACGTACGACGAGGAGAGGCCGGCCAGGTTCCTGGCGGCGTCCCGCTGTCGCTTGGCGCCGTCGTCGACCCCAGGGGGCGCTCCGGCGTGACCGAGGGCGTCGGCGAGGGCCTTGTAGCCGTCGGCCAGGTCCTGGAAGGCCTGTGCGTAGGTCTTCTGGGCGCTCTTCGGCGGGAGGTTGCTGTCCGTGGCGATGGACGCGATCGACGCGTTGGCCGACTTGATCTTGGCGTCCTGCGCGGGTACCGCGTCGCACACCTTCTTCGCCCAGGCGACCAGCTTCGGATCGGGCCCCTTGTCGCCGCTGCTGCTGCAACCCGACAGCGCCACTACCAGTACCGCACCGCCGGACAGTGCGGCCGCGAGCTTCTTGTTCACCGGATCGGTCCCTTCCATGGCTCTCGGCCCCCGGAATCTACACGGCGGATGACGGCCCTCCCTCAACCGGACGGACTCTAAGTAGGCTTTTGTGACTATTCGCACCAGGGGAGAGAAGGCTCACGGCGTACGCATGCGCACAGGAAGCGGGCGGGCAACGGGCACGCGTGCGCACAGGAAGCGGGCGGGCGGCGCGTCAGCCCGCGCCGCCCGCCCGTCCGTTGGCCGGTCCTTCCCGGCAGGTCTACGAAACCACCGCCGCGTCCGGTGAGTTGGCGGCCCGCCCGGTGTCCTCCTCTTCGCCGACGGCGATCCCGCGCCGCTTGGAGACGTAGACCGCGACGACGATCACCAGCAGTGCGAGGACCGCGACCCCGATCCGCACGCCGAGGTTCCTGTCGTCGCCGTAGGAGAACCTGATCACCGCCGGTGCGATGAGCAGCGACACCAGATTCATGACCTTCAACAGGGGGTTGATCGCCGGTCCGGCGGTGTCCTTGAAGGGGTCACCGACCGTGTCGCCGATCACCGTGGCCGCGTGGGCGTCGCTGCCCTTGCCGCCGTGGTGACCGTCCTCCACCAGTTTCTTGGCGTTGTCCCAGGCGCCGCCGGAGTTGGCGAGGAACACCGCCATCAGCGTGCCCGCGCCGATCGCGCCGGCGAGGTAGGAGCCGAGCGCGCCGACACCCAGCGTGAACCCGATGAAGATCGGCGCCATGACGGCGAGCAGACCGGGTGTGGCCAGCTCCCGCAGCGCGTCCTTGGTGCAGATGTCGACGACCCGTCCGTACTCGGGTTTCTCGGTGTAATCCATGATCCCGGGGTGTTCACGGAACTGCCGCCTGACCTCGAACACCACCGAACCCGCCGACCGTGACACCGCGTTGATGGCCAGTCCGGAGAAGAGGAAGACGACCGCGGCGCCCGCGATGAGGCCGACGAGGTTGTTGGGCTGCGAGATGTCCATCGACAGGGTCAGCGGAGAGCCCGGGCCGCTGAGCGTCGCGCCGACATCCCGCACGTTGGTGGTGATCGCGTCGCGGTACGACCCGAACAGCGCCGACGCGGCGAGGACGGCGGTGGCGATGGCGATGCCCTTGGTGATGGCCTTGGTGGTGTTGCCCACCGCGTCCAGGTTGGTGAGCACCTGCGCGCCCGCGCCCTGGACGTCGCCGGACATCTCGGCGATGCCCTGCGCGTTGTCGGACACCGGCCCGAACGTGTCCATGGCGACGATCACGCCGACCGTGGTGAGCAGTCCGGTGCCGGCGAGCGCCACCGCGAACAGCGCCAGCATGATCGACGTACCGCCGAGCAGGAACGCGCCGTACACACTGAGGCCGATGAGGAGCGCGGTGTAGACGGCCGATTCCAGTCCCAGGGAGATACCGGAGAGGATGACGGTGGCCGGCCCGGTGAGGGAGGTCTTGCCGATGTCCCGCACCGGGCGGCGGTTGGTCTCGGTGAAGTAGCCGGTCAGCTGCTGGATGACGGCGGCGAGCAGGATGCCGATGGCCACCGCGACCAGCGCGAGGATCCGGGGATCGCCGCCCTTGCCCCTGATCGCCGCGTCGGTGACGCCGTCCAGGTCGGCGTATCTCCCCGGCAGGTAGACGAAGACGGCGACCGCGACCAGCACGAGCGAGATCACCGCGGAGATGAAGAAGCCGCGGTTGATCGCCGTCATGCCGCTGCGGTCGGCGCGCCGCGGGGCGACCGCGAAGATGCCGACCATCGCCGTGAGCACACCGATGGCGGGCACCAGCAGCGGGAAGGCCAGTCCGGAGTCGCCGAAGGCGGCCTTGCCGAGGATCAGCGCGGCCACCAGGGTGACGGCGTACGACTCGAACAGGTCGGCCGCCATGCCCGCGCAGTCGCCGACGTTGTCGCCCACGTTGTCGGCGATGGTCGCGGCATTGCGCGGGTCGTCCTCCGGAATGCCCTGCTCGACCTTGCCGACCAGGTCGGCGCCGACGTCGGCGGCCTTGGTGAAGATGCCGCCGCCCACGCGCATGAACATCGCGATCAGGGCGGCACCGAGGCCGAAGCCCTCCAGCACCTTCGGCGCGTCGGCCGCGTACACCAGCACCACGCAGGAGGCGCCCAGCAGGCCGAGCCCCACCGTGAACATACCGACGACGCCGCCCGTGCGAAATGCGATCTTCATCGCGGTGTGCGAGACGGTGGTGAGATCCTTTTCCGGTTCGCCTGCCGCCGGCGTGGCCTCCCGGGCCGCCGCGGCGACCCGCACATTGCTGCGTACGGCGAGCCACATGCCGATATAGCCGGTGGTCGCCGAGAAAACCGCTCCGATCAGGAAGAACACCGAGCGTCCGGCACGCTGATTCCAGTCGTCCGCGGGTAGCAGCATGAGCAGGAAGAAGACCACCACGGCGAATAGGCCGAGCGTGCGCAACTGCCGGGCGAGATACGCCTTGGCACCTTCCTGGACCGCCTCGGCGATCCGTCTCATGCTGTCGGTGCCCTCGCCCGCCGCCAGCACCTGGCGCACCAGGATCCCCGCGACCACCAGCGCGGCCAGGGCGACCGCCGCGATGACGGCCACGAGGATCCGGTTGTCGTCGGTCAGGACCGCAGCCGCGAGGGATGTCGGGTGACCCAACTGATGTGAGATGGAAAGCCCCGCCATTCGTCCTCCTTGACGCTTGGGCTGAGCTCAAGATGTGGACGGATTGTAGGTACCCCCGAGTGAACTAGACAGGGGACGGTAAACGGAATCGGCCTCTTGCACCCTCAACAATGATCGAGCCTACGGCGGATGGCACGCCAGGAGACCCGGAAGAAGTAATGCCCCGAACACATTGACAGCCCCTGAGGCACTTGATCAATTATCCGGCATTGATCGTGAATTTCTTCACGCATTCCGGGCGGCGGTGCCGGAAAAACGACAAGGGCCCTGCTCAGCAGGGCCCTTGCGAGGAGTGTGCGGCGGCTCAGAGGAGCACTGTGGCCGGTGGCGTGGTCGGCCAGGTCATCCGGATCAGGCCGCCGTTGCGGCCGGTGGAGACCTCCACGTCGTCGACGAGTCCGCTGATGACCGCGAGGCCCATCTCGTCCTCCTCGACATCCGTGTCGCCTTCCGGCGTGTCGCCGGGCGTGTCGCCGCCCGGCACGGCGTGCGGGGCTTCGTCGCCGACCTCGATGGAGAACTGCTTCTCGTCCTCGATCAGCGCGACCTTCACCGGTGCCGTGACGCCGCTGTTCTGGTGCAGACCGACGGCGCGGGAGCACGCCTCACCCACGGCGAGCCTGACCTCGTCCAGGGCGGCCTCGTCCACTCCGGCCCTGCGCGCCACCGCTGCCGCCACCAGCCGGGCGGTCCGGACGTGCTCGGGCAGCGCGCTGAAGCGGAGTTCGACGGTGGCCATGCATCCCCCTCGCGACTACGGGCGTGCGGTCGGGGGCGGGACCGCTGGGGCCCGCACCCCCTGGTGTGCTTCTGTGTGCGCCGGACCGTTTCACCGGCCTTGAACCGGACGGCTCGTGGCCCGGAGGCGGGACGCGTCACAGGACGCGCCACGGCCCGGACCCGACGGGTCACGGCCCTGGGCCGAAGCCACGACCCTGACCCGGACGGGTCAGGGTCACAGCCCGTTGACCGGATCGGGTCGCAGCCCGCGAACGGGGGTCACGACCGACAACCAGGACGGGTCACGACCGACATCCGGGACGGTCACGGCCCGAGAACCGAACCGCTCACCGGCCGGCCTCGGACAGGTCACGGCCCGGACGGGACCGGCCGGCGGCAGACCCCGGCAGGGGCCCGGCGCCGACGGCCGGTCCGACTTCAGTCAGTGGCCGATACCGCTTCATCGACCGAGGTGTGAATCGGGAACACCTTGGTGAGGCCGGTGATGCGGAAGATCTTCAGAATGCGCTCCTGGTTGCAGACCAGGCGCAGCGAGCCCTCATGGGCCCTTACGCGCTTCAGGCCGCCGACCAGCACGCCGAGCCCGGTGGAGTCGAGGAAGTCCACGCCCTCCATGTCGACGACGAGGTGGAAATTCCCGTCGTTCACCAGCTCGACCAACTGCTCGCGCAGCTTGGGCGCGGTATATACGTCGATTTCGCCACCGACCTCGACGACCGTACGATCGCCGACGGTACGGGTCGACAGGGACAGGTCCACGGATCCTCCAGCACCTTGCTATCGAGCGCTCGCCCCTCGGGCATCTCGGCTTGCGGCCCCCGGGGCGTTTCGCCAGCCGCGATGGCATTCAATCACTTACCGGCAGGCGTGCACGACGCCTTGGCTCCATTGTCCGTCACTCCGGTGACACACTCGGTGCCGATGGCCAAGAATCACCGATCCGATCAGTCCCCGGCGACCCCGGCTTCCCGCCTGTCTCCGGGCTCGGTCCTGGGCCGGCTCGCCTCCGGGCCGAGCCGGTCTGCGCGCATCACTCATACGGAGCACTTGCCCCCGCGTGCGGGCCGCCATGCCGTCTGGCCTGACCGGATTCGGCCCGAGGTGATCGCGGCCGTCCAGGCGTGCGGCATCGAGCATCCCTGGGCGCACCAGGCACTGGCCGCCGAGCACGCCCTGGACGGTGAGTCGGTGGTCGTCGCCACCGGCACCGCCTCGGGCAAGTCCCTCGCCTACCTCGTCCCGGTCCTGTCCACCCTCCTGGACGGCGCCGAAGCCCCGAACGGCCGCGGCGCCACCGCGCTGTACGTGGCCCCCACCAAGGCACTCGCGGCCGACCAGTGCCGGTCGGTGAAGGAACTTTCACAACCTCTCGGCACGGCCGTACGTCCGGCCGTGTACGACGGCGACACACCGTTCGAGGAACGCGAGTGGATCCGCCAGTACGGCAACTACGTCCTCACCAACCCGGACATGCTGCACCGCGGGATACTCCCGTCCCACCCGCGCTGGTCCTCCTTCCTGAAGTCGCTCAGGTACGTCGTCGTCGACGAGTGCCACACCTATCGGGGCGTCTTCGGCTCGCACGTCGCCCAGGTGCTGCGCCGCCTGCGCCGCCTGTGTGCCCGCTACGGCTCCTCCCCCGTGTTCCTGCTGGCCTCGGCGACCTCCGCCGAACCCGCCGTCGCCGCCCACCGGCTGACCGGCCTGCCGGTGGTGGAGGTCGCCGACGACGCCTCCCCGCGCGGCGAGCTGGTCTTCGCCCTCTGGGAGCCGCCGCTCACCGAACTGCACGGCGAGAAGGGTGCACCCGTACGGCGTACCGCGACCGCCGAGACCGCCGACCTGCTGACCGACCTCACCGTGCAGGGCGTGCGCTCGGTCGCCTTCGTACGGTCCCGGCGCGGCGCCGAGCTGATCGCGGTGATCGCCCAGGAGAAACTGGCCGAGGTCGACCGCTCACTGGTCCGGCGTGTCGCGGCCTACCGCGGTGGTTACCTGCCCGAGGAGCGCCGTGCCCTGGAGCGCGCCCTGCACTCCGGCGAACTCCTCGGTCTCGCCGCCACGACGGCCCTGGAGCTGGGTGTGGACGTCTCCGGCCTGGACGCGGTCGTGATCGCCGGCTATCCGGGAACGCGTGCGTCCCTGTGGCAGCAGGCGGGCCGCGCGGGCCGCTCCGGTCAGGGCGCCCTCGCGGTCCTCGTCGCGCGCGACGACCCGCTGGACACGTTCCTCGTCCACCATCCCGAGGCCCTGTTCGACCAACCGGTGGAATCCACCGTCCTCGACCCCGACAACCCCTACGTCCTCGCCCCGCACCTGTGCGCCGCCGCCGCGGAACTGCCGGTGACCGAGGAGGACCTGCAGCTCTTCGGCCCCGCCTGCGCGGACGTGCTCCAGCAGCTGGAGGTCGCGAAGCTGCTCCGCCGCCGTACCAGGGCCTGGCACTGGACCCGTCGGGAGCGGGCCGCCGACCTGACCGACATCCGCGGCACCGGCGGCCGTCCGGTGCAGGTCGTCGAGGCCGATACGGGCCGTCTGCTGGGCACGGTCGACGCGAGCGCCGCGCACTCCACGGTCCACGAGGGCGCCGTCCACCTGCATCAGGGCCGCACCTACCTGGTCCGCTCCTTCGACCTGGAGGACTCCGTCGCCCTGGTCGAGCGGGCCGACCCGCCGTACTCGACGGTGGCCCGCGACACCACGTCGATCTCCGTCCTGGAGACGGACACCGAGGTCCCGTGGGGCACCGGCCGCCTGTGCTACGGCTCCGTCGAGGTCACCAACCAGGTCGTCTCCTACCTCCGCAGACGCCTCATCACCGGTGAAGTGCTCGGCGAGACCAAACTCGACCTCCCTCCTCGTACGCTGCGCACCCGCGCGGTGTGGTGGACGGTCACCGAGGACCAGCTGGACGAGGCCCGGATCATCCCGGAGATCCTCGGCGGCTCCCTGCACGCCGCCGAACACGCCTCGATCGGCATGCTGCCCCTCTTCGCGACCTGCGACCGCTGGGACATCGGCGGCGTCTCGGTCCCCCTGCACCCCGACACGCTCCTCCCGACGGTCTTCGTCTACGACGGCCACCCCGGCGGCGCGGGCTTCGCCGAGCGCGCCTTCCACACCGCGCGCGCCTGGCTCGCCGCCACCCGTGAGGCCATCGCCTCCTGCGAGTGCGAGGCCGGCTGCCCGTCCTGCATCCAGTCCCCCAAGTGCGGCAACGGCAACGACCCCCTGCACAAGAGGGGCGCGGTACGCCTGCTGACGGTGCTCCTGCGGGGAGCGCCGGAGGAGAAGCCTGAGGAGAAGCCGGAACAGACCCCACTGAGCGACGAGGCCGGCTGAGCCAACCGGGGGAACAACCGGGGGCCCCGGGCGGGTAGCCGACGGCAGCATGCGGACCGGTCGAGCCAGCGGGGGATCTCGGGCGGCCTGCGTGGAGGGCGAGGAGAACACGCGGACCGGTCGAGCCAGCAGGGGATCTCGGGCCGGCTGGGCGGAGAGCCGACGGGCGATGTGGTGCCCGCCCAGGCCCCCGGGCGCCAGCGGCTCAGTGACCGGGCCGCTCCGCACGGCCCACCGGCGAGACCCGGTGCCCTTCCAGGGCGGCGGACGGCCAGGCCTGGCGCCCGCTCCGGACGGCAGACGACAGGGGCTGGAACCCGCCCTGCACCGGGACGGCGGACGGCTCGGCCCGACGCACGCCCGACGCTCCAGGCGGCTCGGCCTGGGGCCCACCTGACGCTCCAGGCGGCTCGGCCTCGGGCCCAACCAGCACCGGCACCGGCACCGGTACCGGCGGAGGCTCGGCCCGACGCCCGCCCGGCACCACAGACGGCTCGGCGTTGCTCCCACCCGGCACGGGCACCGCCGGAGACGGATCGGCCTGGCTCCGTTCGCCTCGGCAGCCGGCACACACCCCCTGGGCCTCGTCCGGCACGGCAGGCGACTCCGGGTCCACCGGCCCCGCCGGCCCCGCTCTCGCTCTGATCTCCGCTGTGAACGGGCCTCTTCCGGTGGCCACCGACACGTCCGACGTCTCCCCCAGGATCACGCACCGCACCAGCCGTGCCCCCTGGGCCGCCGTCACCCGTTCGGCCCGGGCACAGGCCGCCGTGCCACCCTCGGCCCAGTGGTCCGCCGCCGCGAGAGCCGCCAGGTCCGCGCCGCCGGCCGCCCGGTGCCGGACGACGACGGCATGCCCGAGAGCGAGCACCCCGCCGAACACCGCCAACAGCACGGCGATCGCCCCGAGACTCCAGACGGTGGCGGATCCCCGGTCGGGCTCCCGGCACCGGTCCGGATGCCCGCGCCCGCCGCCCCACGCCTTCTCGAGGTGTCCACGTACCTGCTCCCTCCACGGCTCCTCGTCCCGCTGCCTGCCCTCCTCCTGGTCCCACTGACCGCCCCGCACCTCCTCACATCCGTTGCCGCCGGTGTGCCCTCGGCCGTCGGCGTACCCCTGCCTGCCGTGCGGCTCACGCCGGCGTCTCATGGCCCCGCCTCCCCCGCTCCCGTGTCCTCGACGAGCGCCAGGGCCTCCTCCCGTACCTCGAACGGCAGCCCGTTCAACCCCGGTGGCTCGGCCACCACCGTCACGCGGACCCGTTCGCCCTCGTGTGCCACGGTCACCCGTGCTCCCCTCGGCGCCGCCTCCCGGGTCACCGTCACCACCGCGTCGGCCGGATCCTGCCGGGCGGCGGCCCGGGCGCCCGTGCGGGCGGCGTCCACGCACTGGATCTGGGCCGCCACGACGAGCAGCCCCCAGACCAGCGCCATCGTGAACGCCACCAGCACGGACAGCACCACGGCCGCCTCCGCGGTCACGAACCCCCGGTCCCCGCCTCGCTCACATCCGCGCACTGAGGGCCTTCTTCACGATGGCCTGTAGCTCCGCCCGGACCTGGCCGCTGGTGACGACCTCGTACAGCAGCAACGCGAACCCGACGGCCGCGATGATGCCCATCGCGTACTCGGACGTCACCATTCCGGTGTCCTGCCGGCACGCCCTGCGCACCCGTACCGCTGCTTTCCTGATCTTCCTGTTCATCTCAACCCCCGTGAAGGTTCGGGTCTGTCCGTCGCCGTTCCCGGCATTTACCTGACACGCGCGTGCTGGTCCGCTCCTGTGCGCCTCACCTCCCTCTCACCACCCCGCCCGCCAGTCCGATCACGACGGGCAGCACGCCGATGACGACGAACGCGGGCAGGAAACACAGGCCGACCGGCGCTGAGATGAGTACGGCGGCCCGGCGCGCCCGGGCCGTCGCGGTGCGGGCCCAGTCCGCCCGCGCGTCCGAGGCGAGGCGGGCGACCGGGTCGGCCGCGGGGAGCCCGGTCTCGCCGGCCCGTTCCAGCAGCCGCGCCAGGGCACCGGCACCGGGCAGCGCGGCCAGGCCGCGCCAGGCATCCGCCGGTGCACCACCGAGCCGGACCTCCGCCGCGCCCTGCGCCAGTGCTTGCCCGACTGGTCCGCCGAGCGCCTCGCCGACCGCCTGGGCGGCGATCACCGGACCGGCGCCGGCCGCGATACAGGCGGCAACCAGGTCGGCGGCGAGCGGAAGCCGTCGTGCGACCCCGGCGGGGTCGACCACCTCCCCCCGCCCGGTTGCCGCCTGGCGGTCCCGCCACCGCCACAGGAGCACACCCAGGCCGAACCCCAGCAGGACCCCGGTGACTCCGCCGACCAGCACCCACACCCCGCACGCCGCACCAGCCGGGGGCAGCCATCGGCGTACGGCCCCCGGGATGGTGAACGGTGCTCCGGCAGCAGGCACCTCCAAGCCCAGCAGCCCGACCACCCGGCGCCGTGCCAGGCGCCGCCGTCGCGCCAGCTCGAGTCTCCGGACACCCCAGCCGAGGGCCAGCACCCCGGCCACGGCCATCCCCAGCCTGTGGACGACTTCCCCGCTCATACCGCCCGTCCTTCCACCATCACTCGCACCGCGCCCCGCATCACGACCACCTCGAACACCACCCCGCCGTCACCCGGCCCGCTGACGCGCCCTCCCACCGGCCCACCGGCCTTCGCCCCCCTACCGGCCCCACTCGCCCTCCACCACCCGCTCAGCCCCCTCACACCGCCTCAGCACCCCGCACGATCCGCATCGCCCACCACATCCCGGCCGCCTCGAACACCGCCCCCACCGTCAGACAGCCGAGGCCGGCACCGCTGTGCAGCAGGACCCGGAGCGGTTCCGCGCCCATGGCCGCGCCGAGCAGCAGACCGAGGGCCGGCAGGGCGGCGAGCAACACCGCGGTGGCCCGGGCCCCCGCCAACTGGGCGCGCAGGTCGGCACGCTGGTCGCGCTCGGCGCGCAGGGCGCCGTCCAGCCGCTCCAGGCCGCCGGCGAGTCCCGCGCCCTGATCCACGGCCACCCGCCAGCACGCCGCGAGTCCGAGCAGGCCCTCGGCCCCTGGCCGGCGGGCCGCCGCGGTGAGCGCGCCGGGCACGTCCCCGCCGAACCGGGCCGCCGCGACCACGGCCGCCTGCGCGTCACCGAGTCCGCTGAAGTCCCGCGCGGCCCGCAGCAGTGCCTCGCCCGGCTGCCGCCCCGCCCGTACCTCCCCGGCGAGCGCTCCGCACAGGGCGATCACCGCATCCGCCCGCCGCTCCCGGCTACGCCGAACCTGCCGGGTCAGGCGCAGCCGGCGCAGCACCGGCACCCCGGCCGCCCCCGCGACGACCGGAAGGACCGAGGCACCCAGCAGGCCGATCACCAGCCCGGCAAGGAGCGCCCACCACTCGGGCCCCCACCGTGCGCGCATCCGCCGCAGTTCCGCGAGGGCCTGCTCCCAGGCGGGCGGCCCGGTCGCGACCACCCCGCCACCGGCGAGCAGCAACCGTGCCCGCCGCATCCCGTGATGCCGTCCGCCGAACAGCCGGGCCATCGCGCCGAGACAGAGCAGCGCGCCCACCGTCATCCCGAAGGTCACCTCGGTCACCTCTCTCGGTCGTCCCCGAACTCATCAGCCGCACCCAGCAGTCGCCGTAACCGCTCCCACCCCCGCTCCCGCACGAAGGCCCGCTCGCCCCACCGCAGGGCGGGCACCGTACGCACCAACCCGGTGGTGTCCCGGTCCAGCACATGGACCTCGGCGATCCGGCGCCGCCCGGACCGGTCCCGTGCGAGGTGCACCACCACGGAGAGGGCAGCCGCCAACTGGCTGTGCAGCGCGGCCCGGTCCAGGCCGGCGGCCGTGGCCAGCGCCTCCAGCCGGGCCGGCACGTCCCCTGCGGTGTTGGCGTGAACCGTGCAGCAGCCGCCGTCATGTCCCGTGTTCAGGGCCGCGAGCAGATGCACGACCTCGCTCCCGCGCACCTCGCCGACGACCAGCCGGTCCGGCCGCATCCGCAGCGCCTGCCGCACGAGGTCCTCCAGGGTGACGAGGCCGGCGCCCTCCTGGTTGGCGGGCCGGGTCTCCAGCCGGACGACGTGCGGGTGGTCCGGCCTCAGCTCGGCCGAGTCCTCGGCGAGCACGATCCGCTCACCGGGTCCGACCAGGCCGAGCAGGGCACTGAGCAGGGTCGTCTTGCCGCTTCCGGTGCCGCCGCTGACGAGGAAGGACAGCCGGGCCGCGAGCAGCGCCCTGAGGATCCGGTCGCCGCCGGGCGGCACCGTGCCCGCCGCGACGAGTTCCTCGACGGTGAAGGCCCGTGGCCGTACCACCCGCAGGGCCAGGCAGGTGCAGCCGACGGCGACCGGGGGCAGCACCGCGTGCAGCCGGGTCCCGTCGGGCAGTCGGGCGTCCGCCCACGGCCGGGCGTCGTCCAGCCGGCGTCCGGCCACGGCTGCCAGCCGCTGCGCGAGGCGTCGTACCGCCGCCGCGTCGGGGAAGGCGACCGGGGTCAGTTCCAGGCCGCCGCCGCGGTCCACCCACACCCGGTCCGGGGCGGAGACCAGGACGTCGGTGACGTCCGGGTCGGCGAGCAGCGGTTCCAGGGGACCGGTGCCCACGAGTTCGGATCTCAGCTGCTCGGCCGCGCCGAGGACCTCCGCGTCGCCGAGCACCCGGCCCTGTTCACGCAGGGCCTGGGCCACGCGCGCGGGGGTGGGTTCGGCGCCGCTCTCGGCGAGTCGGCGGCGGACGCCGTCGAGGAGGGCCGCGCCGTCGGCCCGGTCGAGCCCGGGGAGGGTCATCGGGTGCCTCCCGCCTCGACCAGAGCGCGCTCCCAGAAGTCGGCACAGAAGCGGGCGAGCGGGCCGCGTCCGGTGGCGCCCGGGGGTTTCGCACCGCCCTGTGGCCGCAGCAGCGCCGGTTCGGCGGGCACCTCCCCGGCCAGCGGCAGGCCGAGCAGCCGGGCCACCTCCTGGTCGTCCAGACCAGGTGCGTACGGCCCGCGGACAGCCACCCGCAGGTCCCGTACGACCATCCCGACGGCGGAGGCGACCCGGCCGGCGGCAGCGACCGCGCGCAGTTCGGCGGGGACGACGAGCACGGCGACATCGAGCTGGGCCAGGGCTTCTGCGACCCCGTCGTCCAGGCGGCGGGGCAGGTCGACCACGACGGCGCCGCCGCGCCGCCGGGCGGCGGCCAGCACCGCGCGCACCGCCTGGGGCGGCACGGCGACGCAGTCACCGCGGTCCCAGCTGAGTACCCGCAGGGAGTGCAGTTCGGGCAGCGATTCCTCCAAAGCCCCGCCGCCCACGCGTCCCCGGGAGGCCGCGAAGGCGGGCCAGCGCAGCCCTTCCGCGCTCTCGCCACCGAGGAGCACGTCGAGTCCGCCGCCGAGCGGATCGGCGTCCACGAGAAGGGTGCGCAGCCCCTCGCGCGCGGAGGTGACGGCGAGCGCGCAGGCGAGAGTGGAGGCCCCGGCGCCGCCCCGGCCGCCGATCACCCCCACGGTGAGGGCCGGGCGGCCGATGCCCTCGGCGACGTCGGCGATGCGGTCGACCAGCCACTGCTCGCCGTCGGGGAGCATCAGAACGTGGTCGGCGCCGATCTGGACGGCTCGTTTCCATACCCCCGAGTCGTCCTGGTCGCGGCCGACGAGCACCACCCCGGGCCGGCGCGCGGCCCCGCGCACCCGGCGGGCGGCGTCGTCGCCGACCAGCACGAGCGGTGCCGATCCCCAGTCGTCCCCGGATTCCGGTACGTCGTGGTGGACCTCGGGTGTGGCGCCTGCCGCCGCGCACAGGCGCAGCAGATCGTCCAGCAGGGCGGCGTCCTCGGTGACGATGAGCGGTCGCCCGGGCCGCTCTGCGGTGCCGGGCGGCGGGTCGTGGGTGATGGTTCCGGTCACGGTTCCCCCTTCGCTGCGCGGGCCGCGCAGCCCGGCGGCCGCGCGATTCCCAAAGGTGTGAAGAACCGGCAAGCGGCCTCCATATGAACGGCCGATAGGAACCGGCCGTACGCGCTCGGGCAATCAGAACCGGCCATGAACTCGCCGCGGTCGGAGCGCGCTGCAATCACGGTGCGACGTTCCGCGAAATCATGTGGATCTTGGTTCAAAACTGTGGACGACGCGGACCCTGTGAATATCTCCGTCATCCATACCGGTGACCCCTGTGCTGATCTGCGTGCGGTTTCCACAGCGCAGCGCGACGATTACACGGCGTGAGCAATCATGGGCATACACAGACCGCGGACACGGAGGCGTGATGTCGGCCGTAGGACCGCGGCAGGAAAGGGGAGGACGGGCAAAAATGCGTCCGGACATGCGACGACCCCCGCCGGGGGGGAGAGCGGGGGTCGTCCCCACGGCCGACTCGGGGGGGGAGGAGTCGGACCGGGTTAGCACGGTCGCGAACGATCCGTGACTTCCATGGTGTACCCGAGAGGCCTCTCAGGCAAACCCACGCGCCCCACCTTACGCCGAATGGTGGGCGCCTATGCTCAGGGGCGTGGAAAACCACTCCTTGCCCCGCGCAGCAGCCTTCTTCGACCTGGACAAGACGGTCATTGCGAAGTCGAGCACGCTCACCTTCAGCAAGTCCTTCTACCAAGGCGGGCTGATCAACCGCAGGGGCGCGCTGCGTACCGCATACGCCCAGTTCGTCTTCCTGGCCGGCGGCCTGGATCACGACCAGATGGAGCGGATGCGCGAGTATCTGTCCGCACTGTGCCGTGGCTGGAACGTCCAGCAGGTACGCGAGATCGTCGCCGAGACCCTGCACGAGCTGATCGACCCGATCATCTACGACGAGGCCGCCTCCCTCATCGAGGAGCACCACACGGCCGGCCGCGACGTGGTGATCGTGTCCACCTCGGGTGCCGAGGTGGTCGAGCCGATCGGTGAACTGCTGGGCGCGGACCGCGTGGTCGCCACCCGCATGGTCGTCGGCGAGGACGGCTGCTTCACCGGGGAGGTGGAGTACTACGCCTACGGCCCCACGAAGGCCGAGGCCGTCAAGGAGCTGGCCGCGTCCGAGGGCTACGACCTCGACCGCTGCTACGCCTACAGCGACTCGGCGACCGACCTGCCGATGCTCCGCACGGTCGGACACCCGCACGCCGTGAACCCGGACCGCGCGCTGCGCCGCGAGGCACTCGCGTACGGATGGCCGGTCCTGGAGTTCCGCCGCCCCGTCCCGCTCAAGAAGCGACTGCCGGCGTTGTCCGTCCCGCCGCGCCCCGCACTGGTCGCGGCGGCGGCCATGGCGGCGGCAGGGGCGACCGCAGGACTCGTCTGGTACGCCAGCAGGCGCCGCGGCACCACCTGACCGACGTCCGTTTCACGGCTGTTTGATGCTGGAAAGAAATAAATACGGGCAGAGGTTCCGCTCTGTCCCGGCTTGCAGTACAAAGGAGTCAAGGCCCGCGAGACCAGAGGACATCCGAGAGGATCCCCTACCACTACGCACGTGGCCCCACGGACCTCGCATGAACACCGCGCACCCACGCGACGTCGACCCGTCGATTACGGGCCAGCCGCACCAGGTGACGGGCAAAGTTCCCGGCCTGATGGGCATATATCGAGGACGCTTGGTAACCCGGTGAGCATGCCAGCGGCGGTACGAGAAATCGTACCGCCGCAACCCTTGTCCGGGGGGTTCCCTCAGGCCGCGCCGCGTTGCAGTGCCTCGCACACCGCCGTCGACTCGCGGACCCCCAGCTCGACCGCCCGGCCGCAATGGGCGATCCAGGCCGCCATGCCCTCGGGGCTGCCGGACACGTACCCGTCCAGGGCGGCCAGGTAGGAGGCGCGGCCCAGTTCGGCGTGGCCGACCTCGGCCGGGCAGACCGCCTTCGGGTCCAGGCCGCTGCCGATCAGCACGATCCGCTCGGCCGCGCGGGCGACCAGGCCGTTGTGGGACACGAAGGGGCGCAGTGCGAGCAGTTCCCCGTGCACCACGGCAGCCGTCACCAGGGCGGGCGCGGAGCTGCCGGCGATGATCAGGTCCGCCAGCCCCTCCAGTCGGCCCGACACCTCGGCTGCGGCCGGCAGCGGCAGTTCGACCAGCGGCTCGTCCACCGGCTCGCCCGCCTGGCGGGGCCGGCCGACCTCGTCGTCACTGCTCGCCGAGGCCACCAGGTGCAGCCGGGCCAGCACCCGCAGCGGCGACTGACGCCAGACGGACAGCAGCTGTCCCGCCTCGGCGGTGAGCCGCAGCGCCGCTCCCAGGACACGAGCCTCGGCGTCGGCGCCGAAGTCGGTACGCCGCCGCACCTCCTCCAGGGCCCAGTCGGCGCCGGACAGCGCCGCCGAGCCGCGCGAGCCGCGCAGGGCCGCCTCGGAGGTGATCTCGTTGCTGCGGCGCCGCATGACCCGGTGCCCGTAGACCCGGTCCACGGCCTTGCGCACGGACTCCACGGACTCGGCCACGCCGGGCAGTGCGCCCAGGGCCGCGAGCGGATCGGCGGTCGCGCCTGTCGTACTCATGAGTACGACATTACGCACCCCACCGGCCGACCCCACGAAGGAGTGGTCTTCTTCACCTTCCTAGGACACGTACCGCAAGTACACGACTACCCTTCGTGAACATGAAAATTGCTTTCGTCGGGAAGGGCGGGAGCGGCAAGACCACTCTCTCCTCCCTCTTCGTCCGCCATCTCGTGGCCGCCGGCGCTCCGGTGGTCGCCATCGACGCGGACATCAACCAGCATCTCGGCCCCGCGCTCGGCCTCGACGAGAAGGAGGCGGCAGCGCTGCCCGCCATGGGTGAGCGGCTGTCGCTGATCAAGGACCACCTGCGCGGCACCAACCCGCGCATCGCCTCCGCCGCGACGATGATCAAGACGACGCCGCCCGGCGAGGGTTCGCGGCTGGTGCGGGTCGCGGATCCGAACCCGATCTACGACGCTTGTGCGCGTCCGGTGGAACTCGACGGAGGAGCCGTCCGTTTGATGGTCACGGGCCCCTTCACCGACGCCGACCTGGGCGTCGCCTGCTACCACTCCAAGACGGGAGCGGTGGAGCTGTATCTGAACCACCTCGTCGACGGCCCCGACGAGTACGTGGTGGTCGACATGACGGCCGGCTCGGACTCCTTCGCCTCCGGCATGTTCACCCGCTTCGACATGACGTTCCTCGTCGCCGAGCCGACCCGGAAGGGGGTTTCCGTCTACCGCCAGTACAAGGAGTACGCCCGCGACTTCGGCGTGGCCCTGAAGGTCGTCGGCAACAAGATCCAGGAACAGGACGACATCGACTTCCTGCGCGCGGAGGTCGGCGACGACCTGCTCGTGACCGTCGGACGCTCGGACTGGGTGCGCGCCATGGAGAAGGGCCGCCCGCCCCGCTTCCATCTCCTGGAGGAGGCGAACGCCCGCGCCCTGCAGGCCCTGCGGGCCACGGCGGACGCCGCGTACGAGCATCGCGACTGGGAGCGCTACACCCGGCAGATGGTGCATTTCCATCTGAAGAACGCCGAGTCCTGGGGTAACGAACGCACCGGGGTCGACCTGGCCGCGCAGGTCGACCCCGGATTCGTGCTCGGCGAAGGGGTGGTGACGCCCGCCTGAGGCCTACAGCCTGTCCGCCGGCGCCCCGGGCACGCCCCTGGGTGCCGGGGCGGGGCGGCCGGACAGCAGGGACGCCCAGCCCTGCCGAGGGGCCTCCCCCACCTTCAGGGTGCGCAGTCGCGTGAGGGTCTGCGGGTCCTGGGCGTCCAGCCAGTCGGCCAGCTGGTGGAAGGAGACGCACCGCACCTCGGGCTTGTTGCAGACCTCCTTCACCACTTCCTCGACGGCGCGCATGTAGGTGCCGCCGTTCCAGGACTCGAAGTGGTTACCGATGATCAGGGGTGCGCGGTTGCCGTCGTAGGCGCGGTAGAAGCCCTTGAGGAGACCGTCGCGCATCTGGTCGCCCCAGTAGTCGAACTTGTCGGGGTCGCCCTGGGTCTGGGTGCCGGACTGGTTGACCATGAAGTTGTAGTCCATGGTCAGCTGCTCATAGGTGTGGCCCGGGAAGGGCACGAGCTGCATCGACAGATCCCACAGGCCCTCTTTCTTCTTGGGCCAGACCTGGTTGTCGACTCCGCTGGAGTCGTAGCGGAAGCCCAGCTGGCGGGCGGCCTTCATGAAGTTCTTCTGCCCTTCCAGGCAGGGGGTGCGGGCGCCGATCAGCTCCTTGTCGTAGTCGAAGGGCAGCGGGGCCGCCCGTTTCATGCCGGTGTTGGACTTCCATGACTTCACGAAGTCCTTGGCCTGGGCGATCTCGCTCTTCCACTCCTTCACCGACCAGGTGCCGACGCCGCCGTCGGGGCCGCAGAAGTGGCCGTTGAAGTGGGTCCCGATCTCGTTGCCCTCCAGCCACGCCAGGCGTACCTGTCTGAGGGTGTCGGTGATGCCCTGCTCGTCGTTGAAGCCGATGTCGGAGCGACCGGGCGCGTGCTGCGGCGGCTTGTACAGGTCACGCTTCTCCTCCGGCAGCATGTACACGCCGCTGAGGAAGTACGTCATGGTCGCGTGGTTCTCCTTGGCGACCTTGCGGAAGTGCGAGAACAGCCTCTGGCTGTCCTCGCCCGCGCCGTCCCAGGAGAACACGACGAACTGCGGCGGCTTCTGGCCGGGCCTCAGCCGTTCGGGGCTGGGCAGGTACGGCTGGGCGCCGGTGTACGCGGTGGATCCGTCGCCGATCAGCCGGAGCACGCTCTTGGGTGCGGGCGCTCCCTTCTGCGGGCCTGACGCCCCTTCCTTCGTGCCGTCGGAGCCGGTCGCACAACCGGCGAGTGACGCCGCACAGGCCGCGGCGGCCATGGCGCCGGCGGCGATCCTCTGGGTGGCGGCCATGTTCCGCCCACCTTCTTCCTTCTCTCAGGCAAACGCTGACGAGGGCCTTTCGTGCTGATGTGCCGGGCTTGCACCGACAGCGCCGCCAAGGTCCCACGGGGCCGAGAAGGAATTAATACGACAAGCCGATGAAATGCCTACTTCACCCTGACGCGCGACGCACTACGCCATTTGCTCCGAAAAGTTATGCCTTCCCTTTACGTGGCATTACGGTTCTTTTACCGACATAGCTTCATCCCGCCGCTGCACGCCGTGACCTACGGCCGCGACCGAGCCCCGCCCATCGCCGCGAGGCCCCATCCAGTCCGCGACCGCGCCACCCCGGAGGAGACGGGAACATGCCGACCTGCGCACCCCCGAACACCCAGCACCCCCGCCCACCGCACACCCCCGCACCGAAGCGCCGCCGCCTCACCGTCGAGGGCGCCGACCTGTCCGCGGCCGTGGCGGTGTTCCTGATCGCCCTGCCCCTCTCCCTCGGCATCGCCCTCGCCACCGGCGCCCCGCTCCAGGCCGGCCTCGTCGCCGCCGCGGTCGGCGGAGTCGTCGCCGGACGGTTCGGCGGCTGCCCGCTGCAGGTGAGCGGTCCGGCCGCCGGACTCACCGTGGTCACCGCCGACCTGATCCACCGTTACGGCTGGCGGACGACCTGCGGGATCACCGTCCTCGCCGGTCTCGCCCAGCTCGGTCTCGGCTGTCTGCGGGTGGCCCGCGGCGCGCTCGCGGTCAGTCCGGCCGTGGTGCACGGCATGCTCGCCGGCATCGGCATCACCATCGCCGTCGCCCAGCTGCACATCGTGCTCGGCGGCACCCCGGACAGCTCCGTCCTCGCCAACCTGCGGGCGCTCCCCGCCCAGTTGGCCGGTCCGCACCCGGTCGCCGTGGCGATGGGCGTGCTCACCCTGACCCTGCTGCTGACCTGGCCGCGCCTGCCCGGGCGTGCCGGCCGTCTGCTGCGTACGGTGCCGGCCGCCCTCGTCGCCGTCGCCGGTGCCGGTGCGACAGCCGCCCTCGCCGGACTGACCCTGCCCCGAGTCGACCTGCCGTCCTGGCACAGCCACGCCCTGGCCGGGCTGCCCGAGGGACCGGTGTCCGGCATCGTCGCCGCCGTGCTCACCACCACCCTGGTGTGCAGCGTGCAGTCGTTGCTCGGCGCGGTGGCCGTGGACAAGCTGGTCGCCGCCCGCCCCGGCCCGCACACCCGGCCCGGCCGCTCCGACCTGGACCGGGAGCTGCTGGGCCAGGGGGCCGCCAACCTGCTCTCCGGGGCGCTCGGCGGACTCCCGGTCGCGGGGGTGGCGGTGCGCAGCACCGCGAACGTGAAAGCGGGTGCCGTCAGCCGGAACTCCACGATGCTGCACGGCGTTCTCGTAGTAGTCGCCGCGCTGCTGATGGTCCCGGTCCTGGAGGAGATCCCGCTCGCCTCCCTCGCCGCCCTGGTGATGGCCGTCGGCATCCAGATGGTGTCCCCGCACCACATCCGCACGGTGACGCGCCACCGCGAAGTGCCGGTCTACGCCGCGACCACACTCGGCGTGGTGGTCCTCGGCGTCCTGTGGGGCGTGTGCCTCGGGGTCGCCGTGGCGGTCGCCTTCGCGCTGCGCCGCCTCGCCCGCACCCGCATCACCCACGAGGAGAAAGCAGGAGTCCATCACGTACGGATCCGGGGCCAGTTGACCTTTCTCGCGGTGCCGCGGCTCAGCAGGGTCCTGCACCATGTGCCGCAGGGCACCCACGCCGTCGTGGAGTTGGACGGTTCGTTCATGGACCACGCGGCGTACGAGTCACTGCAGGACTGGCGCGGTACCCACACCGCGCGGGGCGGTACGGCCGAGCTGACAGGCCGGCGTGGCGGGATCCGGACCGCCGGGCAGGTCCCGGCAGCCGAGTGCCGGTGCCACCCGTGGACGCCCTGGCGCAACCACCGGTCCTGTTCCACCGGGTTCCCCGCCACCCCGGCGGGACCGGGGGCCGATGGGAGTGGCGGGGAACTGGCCCGTGGCAGCAGCTCCTTCCAGCGGAACACCGCGCCGCTGGTGCGGGAGGAGCCGGCAGGGCTCGCCCAGGAGGGCCGGCGGCCTTCCCAGCTCTTCCTGACCTGTGCCGACTCACGGCTCGTCACGTCGATGATCACCGCCAGTGGTCCCGGTGACCTGTTCGTGGTCCGCAACGTCGGCAATCTGGTGCCGCCGCCCGGCGAGGGGCACGAGGACGACTCGGTGGCCGCCGCCGTCGAGTACGCGGTGGACGTGCTCGGGGTCCGCTCCATCACGGTGTGCGGGCACTCCGGGTGCGGGGCGATGCAGGCACTGCTGTCCGCCGGCGCCGGCCAGGGGCCCACCCCGCTGCACCGGTGGCTGCGGCACGGGCTGCCGAGTCTCGCGCGGATGGCCGGGGACCACGGTGGCCGGCCGGGTCCGGCGGGGCGCGTCCCCACGGACGCGGTGGAGCAGCTGTGCCTGGCCAATGTGCTCCAGCAGCTGGCGCACCTGCGGGCGCACGAGCCGGTGGCCCGGGCGCTGGCCAGGGGCGCGCTGGAACTGCAGGGGATGTACTTCCACGGGGGCGAGGCACAGGCGTACCTGCTCACGGAGGCGGAGGGGGTGGCGGTCCTCGAGGAGGCCGCGGACGGAATCGAGGGAGGTGATGCGGCTCCCGGGCCGATGCGGGCGACAAGCTTCAGACAGGTCTACACCAATTTTGCCGTCGACCCTTGTCACCGGCCCCCCACGTCTGATGAGGTGTGGTCTGGGACACAACGGACACCCTTGGAAAGGGAGATGTCGTGAGCAACGAGAGCCTGGCCAACCTGCTCAAGGAAGAACGCAGGTTCGCGCCGCCCGCCGACCTGGCAGCGCAAGCCAACGTCACCGCGGAGGCGTACGAACAGGCCAAGGCTGACAGGCTCGGCTTCTGGGCCGAGCAGGCCCGCCGGCTGACCTGGGCCAAGGAACCGACCGAGACGCTGGACTGGTCGAACCCGCCGTTCGCCAAGTGGTTCGAGGACGGCGAGCTGAACGTCGCGTACAACTGCGTGGACCGGCATGTGGAGGCCGGGCACGGGGACCGCGTCGCGATCCACTTCGAGGGTGAGCCCGGTGACAGCCGCGCGATCACCTACGCGGAGCTGAAGGACGAGGTCTCCAGGGCCGCCAACGCCCTGCTGGAGCTGGGGGTGCGCAAGGGCGACCGGGTCGCGATCTACATGCCGATGATCCCCGAGACCGCGATCGCGATGCTGGCCTCGGCCCGGATCGGCGCCGCCCACTCGGTCGTCTTCGGCGGCTTCTCCGCGGACGCGCTCGCCACCCGCATCCAGGACGCGGACGCCAAGGTCGTCATCACCTCCGACGGCGGCTACCGGCGCGGCAAGCCGTCCGCGCTCAAGCCGGCCGTGGACGAGGCGGTCCACAAGGCGGGGAACGTCGAGCACGTGCTCGTGGTCCGCCGTACCGGGCAGGAGGTGGCCTGGAACGGCGAGCGCGACGTGTGGTGGCACGAGCTGGTCGGACGGCAGTCCGACCAGCACACCCCACAGGCGTTCGAGGCGGAGCACCCGCTGTTCATCCTCTACACCTCCGGTACGACGGGTAAGCCCAAGGGCATCCTGCACACCTCCGGCGGCTACCTCACCCAGACCGCGTACACCCATCACGCCGTGTTCGACCTCAAGCCGGAGACGGACGTGTACTGGTGCACGGCCGACGTCGGCTGGGTGACCGGGCACTCGTACATCGTCTACGGCCCGCTGGCCAACGGCGCGACGCAGGTCATGTACGAGGGCACACCGGACACCCCGCACCAGGGCCGCTTCTGGGAGATCGTGCAGAAGTACAAGGTCACGATCCTCTACACGGCGCCGACCGCGATCCGGACGTTCATGAAGTGGGGCGACGACATCCCCGCCAAGTTCGACCTGACCTCCCTCCGCGTCCTGGGCTCGGTCGGCGAGCCCATCAACCCCGAGGCGTGGATCTGGTACCGCAAGCACATCGGTGCCGACCGGACGCCCGTGGTGGACACGTGGTGGCAGACCGAGACCGGCGCGATGATGATCTCGCCGCTGCCGGGCGTCACCGAGGCCAAGCCCGGTTCCGCGCAGCGCGCGCTGCCCGGCATCAGCGCCACGGTCGTGGACGACGAGGCGAACGAGGTGCCCGACGGCGGCGGTGGCTACCTGGTGCTGACCGAGCCGTGGCCGGCGATGCTGCGCACCATCTGGGGCGACGACCAGCGGTTCATCGACACCTACTGGTCCCGCTTCGAGGGCAGGTACTTCGCCGGGGACGGCGCGAAGAAGGACGACGACGGTGACATCTGGCTGCTGGGCCGGGTCGACGACGTCATGCTCGTGTCGGGCCACAACATCTCCACCACCGAGGTGGAGTCCGCGCTCGTCTCCCACCCTTCGGTCGCCGAGGCGGCCGTCGTCGGTGCCGCCGACGAGACCACCGGCCAGGCGATCGTCGCCTTCGTGATCCTGCGCGGCACGGCATCGGAGGACGAGGCGCTCATCGGCGCGCTGCGCGACCACGTCGGCGCCACGCTCGGCCCGATCGCGAAACCCAAGCGGATCCTGCCCGTGGCCGAGCTGCCCAAGACCCGCTCGGGCAAGATCATGCGCCGTCTGCTGCGCGATGTGGCCGAGAACCGCCAGCTCGGCGACGTCACCACGCTGACGGACTCCACGGTCATGGACTTCATCCAGGCCAAGCTGCCGGCCGCACCGAACGAGGACTGAGCGGTACGGCCCCACTGCGGTGGGAGGGGCGTCCGGTGCGGTCACCGGACGCCCCTCCTCGTCCGTCCCACAGGCCATCGATGTCACAGTCGGGTAAAATGTCAGCTTCAGGGCGTGCCGGGAAGTCTGGTCGGCAGGGCCGTCGGCGATCCCCGCGACGGCCGGAACACCGTCGTACCGACTCGGAGGTCTGCCGTGACCGCGCCGCCCCGCCCCCGGAAAACGTCCCGCAAGGTCTTCGGACGCCTGTCCCTGCCCGAGCGGAACTTCGTGGCGGAGGCGCTGCGCACCGAGACCACCGGCGGTGTCCTGCTGCTCCTCGCCGCGGTCGCGGCGCTGGCCTGGGCGAACATCCCCGCTCTGCGCCACAGCTACGACACCGTGAGCCACTTCCACCTCGGCCCCGGCACCCTCGGCCTGCACCTCTCCGTCGCCCACTGGGCCGCCGACGGCCTGCTCGCGGTGTTCTTCTTCGTCGCCGGCATCGAACTCAAGCGTGAGCTGGTCGCCGGCGACCTGCGCGATCCCAGGGCGGCCGTGCTGCCCGTCGTGGCCGCGCTGTGCGGGATGGCCGTACCCGCGCTCGTCTACGCCCTGACCAGCCTCAGCGGCGGTGGCACCACCCAGGGATGGGCGGTGCCCACCGCCACCGACATCGCCTTCGCGCTCGCCGTGCTCGCGGTCATCGGCACCTCGTTGCCCAGCGCCCTGCGCGCCTTCCTGCTCACCCTCGCGGTCGTCGACGACCTGTGCGCGATCCTGATCATCGCGGTCTTCTTCACCGACCGGCTGGATTTCGCCGCGCTCGGCGGGGCCGCCGCCGGCCTCGTGGTCTTCTGGCTGCTGCTGCGCAAGGCGGTACGCGGGTGGTACGTCTACGTACCGCTCGCGCTCGTCATCTGGGCGCTGATGTACAACAGCGGCGTGCACGCCACCATCGCCGGCGTGGCGATGGGCCTGATGCTGCGCTGCACCACCCGCGAGGGTGAGCGGCACTCGCCGGGCCAGCACATCGAGCACCTGGTGCGACCGCTGTCGGCCGGACTCGCCGTCCCGCTGTTCGCGCTGTTCAGCGCCGGCGTGCCGGTGTCCGGCGGGGCCCTGCGGGACGTGTTCACCCGGCCGGAGACGCTCGGGGTCGTACTCGGTCTGGTCGTCGGCAAGACGGCCGGCATCTTCGGTGGCACGTGGCTGACCGTCCGCTTCACCCGGGCCCGGCTCGGCGAGGACCTCCGATGGGCCGACGTCTTCGCGGTGGCCTCCCTCGCCGGGGTCGGCTTCACCGTCTCGCTGCTCATCGGCGAGCTGGCCTTCGCCGGTGACGCGGTGCTGACGGCCGAGGTGAAGGCGGCCGTCCTCACCGGGTCGCTGATCGCGGCGGGGTGGGCGACGGTGCTGCTGAGGATACGCAACGCCCGGTACCGCCGGCTGTGCGAGGAGGAGGACCGCGACGAGGACCTCGACGGCATCCCGGACGTCTACGAGCAGGACGACCCGGCGTACCACCTGCGGATGGCCGAGATCCACGAGCGCAAGGCCGCCGAGCACCGGCGGCTGGCCGCCGAGCGGGCGGCCGAGGCGCGCCACGGGCTTGCGGAAGTACCGGGTGGGGCAGGCGAGGAGGGCGACCGTCCGGCATGATCTGACGAGACGGTACAAAACAAGACGGCCCACCGTGTCCGGGTGGCCGGCCGCCCGGACACGTACGGCCGCACCCGGCCGTGCGAGCGCGGCGGCCACCCGACACAGTCCATTTGCGGCACGAGAGACCTCTAAGGGAGAACGCGATGAGCGCACCCGACGGCAGCCCGGTCGGCGCCGAACGCAGCATCGGCCAGCTGTTCGCCTCGGCGACGACCGAATTGTCCGCGCTGGTGCACGACGAGATCGCACTGGCCAAGGCCCAGCTGAAGCAGGACGTGAAGCGCGGCGCGGTGAGCGGCGGCGCCTTCTCGATGGCGGGCGCGGTACTGGTGTTCTCCCTGCCGATGCTCAACTTCGCCCTCGCGTACGGCATCCGCACCTGGAGCCACTGGAACCTGGCGATCTGCTTCGTGCTGTCCTTCGCGGCCAACGTGCTGGTCGCCGGCCTCCTCGCCCTGATCGGCGTGGTGTTCGCGAAGAAGGCCAAGAAGGGCCAGGGACCGCAGAAGGCGGCCGCATCGATGAAGGAGACGGCCGGCGTCCTCCAGAACGCCAAGCCGCACCCGCGCCCCGAGCTGCCCGAGCTGCCCGAGGACCGGGCTCCCGCGGCCATCGAGGCTGTGGCACGCTCGTCGTCATGACGGACCCCGCCGCCCCCTCGGCCGTACGGATCGAAGGTCCCTGGACGCACAGGGACGTCGCCGCGAACGGCGCGCGCTTCCACATCGCCGAACTCGGCGACGGCCCCCTGGTGCTGCTCCTGCACGGCTTCCCGCAGTTCTGGTGGACGTGGCGGCACCAGCTGACCGCGCTCGCCGACGCGGGCTACCGGGCGGTGGCGATGGACCTGCGGGGCGTCGGCGGCAGCGACCGCACGCCCCGCGGGTACGATCCCGCCAACCTGGCCCTCGACGTCACCGGCGTGATCCGCTCGCTCGGTGAGCCGGACGCCGCGCTGGTCGGCCACGACCTCGGCGGATATCTGGCGTGGACGGCGGCGGCCATGCGGCCCAAGCTCGTCCGGCGTCTCGCCGTGGTGTCCATGCCGCACCCGCGGCGCTGGCGCGCGGCCATGCTCCGGGACGCCCGGCAGACGGCCGCCGGGTCCTACATCTGGGGGTTCCAGCGGCCGTGGATCCCCGAACGGCAACTCACCGCGGACGGCGGCGCCCTGACGGGCCGGCTGATCCGGGACTGGTCCGGGCCGCGGCTGCCGGAGGACGCGGCCGTGGAGACCTACCAGCGGGCCATGTGCGTCCCCTCCACCGCGCACTGCGCGATCGAGCCGTACCGCTGGCTGGTGCGCTCGCTGGCCCGTCCGGACGGCGTGCAGTTCTACCGCCGGATGAAGCGGCCGGTGCGGGTGCCGACCCTGCATCTGCACGGCTCGCTGGACCCGGTGGCCCGGACGCGCAGCGCGGCCGGTTCCGGTGAGTACGTCGAAGCCCCCTACCGCTGGCGGCTGTTCGACGGCCTCGGCCACTTCCCGCACGAGGAGGACCCGGCGGCCTTCTCCACCGAGCTGGTCAGCTGGCTGAAGGACCCCGAGCCCGACCGCTGAGAAGCCGGCGTCCGGCCGGTGACCCCACGGTGAAGAACCGGTGCGCCGAGTATCCGGTTCCTGAACACTTGTCCCCCGAACGGTTCATGCCCGCCGCATAGGCCAATTGAGCGGCGCACAGGCGATTATGGACCTTGGGGCGGGGGCACACGTCGGGGTATGGGCTGGACGCAGGACTACAGTGACGCACCCCGTACCCGCCGCTCGGCCACCGGCCTGAGCACGCCCCGGCGAGGCACCGCGCAGGTCGCGGAAGCGGACCTCCGAGTGGGCATTCCGCGCATCCTGCGCCGTCGGGCCCGCTGGGTCTCGGTGCGGCTGCGTCATCCGCGCGGCTGAGCGCCCGCCGCCCGCCTACAGGGCGCAGCTGTCCGTACCGACCTGCTCGTTCGCCGTACGCCCCTGCCTGATGTCGGCCCGGATCTCGTCCGCCGTGAGGGCGTAGCCGGTGTCCGCGTCGTCGAGGGACTTGGCGAACACCACGCCGTACACCTTGCCGTCCGGCGTCAGCAGCGGGCCGCCGGAGTTGCCCTGGCGGACGGTCGCGTACAGCGAGTAGACGTCGCGGCGGACCGTGCCGCGGTGGTAGATGTCCGGGCCGTTGGGCGTGATGCGCCCGCGCACGCGCGCGGCGCGCACGTCGTAGGCGCCGTTCTCCGGGAAGCCCGCGACGATCGCGCCGTCACCGCCGGAGGCGTCCCGGGCGGAGAACTTCAGCGCGGCCGTCTTCAGGTCCGGGACGTCGAGGACGGCGATGTCGCGCTTCCAGTCGTACAGGACGACCTTCGCGTCGTACGCGCGGCCCTCACCGCCTATCTGCACGCTCGGCGCGTCCACGCCCCCGACGACGTGGGCGTTGGTCATCACCCGGCGGTCGGCGAACACGAAGCCGGTGCCCTCCAGGATCTTGCCGCAGCTCTGGGCCGTGCCGGTGACCTTGACGATGGAACGCTGGGCCGCACCGGCGACCGGGCTGCGCGCGAGGGACGGGTCCGGGGGCTGCACGTCCTTGATCGGCTCGTTGGCGAACGGGCTGAAGACCTGCGGGAAGCCGTTCTGCGCGAGTACGGAGGAGAAGTCCGCGAACCAGGTGTCGGCCTGCGTCGGCAGCGCCCGGGAGACGCCGAGGAGCACCTTGGAGCCGCGGACCTCCTTGCCGAGCGTCGGCAGGGTCGTACCGGCGAGCGCGGAGCCGATCAGCCAGGCGACCAGCAGCATCGCGACGACGTTGACCAGCGCGCCGCCGGTGGCGTCCAGGGCGCGCGCCGGTGACCAGGTGATCTGCCGGCGCAGCTTGTTGCCGAGGTGGGTGGTCAGCGCCTGCCCGACGGACGCGCAGACGATGACGACGATCACGGCGGCGACGGCGGCGGTGGTGCCGACGTCCCTCTTCTCGGTCGCGGCGTCCCAGATGAGGGGCAGCGTGTACACGGCGACGAGGCCGCCGCCCAGGAAGCCGATCACCGACAGGATGCCGACGACGAAGCCCTGGCGGTAGCCCACCACCGCGAACCACACGGCCGCGACCAGCAACAGGATGTCGAGCACGTTCACCGCTTCAGGCCTCGCCTACTCACTCCGGTCCCCGCGGCCCGGCCGGGGGTCCGGCACGCCACGCAGTGGCTGAGGGACACGGCGTCCCCGGAAGACACAGCACGGGATCACCCTGTCATGCGCGCCAGTCGAGCGGGACCTGCTTCTCCCGGTCCCAGGGGCGCTCCCAGCCCGCGTAGTGCAGCAGGCGGTCGATCACTCCGGCCGTGAAGCCCCAGACGAGGGCCGATTCGACCAGGAATGCCGGGCCGCGGTGGCCGCTGGGGTGCACGGCGGTGGCACGGTTGACGGGGTCCGTGAGATCCGCCACGGGCACGGTGAAGACCCGCGCGGTCTCGTTCGGGTCGACCACGCCGACCGGGCTGGGCTCACGCCACCAGCCGAGCACCGGGGTGACGACGAAACCGCTGACCGGGATGTACAGCCGGGGCAGCACACCGAAGAGCTGCACACCGGACGGGTCGAGCCCGGTCTCCTCCTCCGCCTCGCGCAGCGCCGCACGCAGCGGTCCCTCGCCCTGCGGGTCGCCGTCCTGCGGGTCCAGCGCGCCGCCCGGGAAGGACGGCTGGCCGGCGTGCGAGCGCAGCGAGCCCGCGCGCTCCATGAGCAGCAGCTCGGGGCCGCGCTCGCCCTCGCCGAACAGGATGAGGACGGCCGACTGCCGCCCCGAGCCGTTCTCGGGCGGCAGGAAGCGGCTCAACTGGAGCGGCTGGACCGTCTCGGCGGCACGCGCCACGGGTTCCAGCCAGCCCGGCAGCCCTTCCTCGCTGAGCGCCACCGGACCGCCCTGTGTGTCACTGGCCCTCGTCATCGCCACCCCCGTCGCTCTGCCCTCTCCAACACCCGGAAGTCCCGGGATCGTTCCGTCACGCGGCCCCCAGTGGCGGCGCCGGCCTGCCGCCCGCGTCCAGGTAGGCCTGCGGGGGCTTGAGCCGCTGGCCGGGGAAGCCGCCCTTCTCGTACTTCAGGAGCTTCTTCGCCTTCTCGGGATCGGTCTCGCCCTCGCCGTAGGCCGGGCAGAGCGGGGCGACGGGGCAGGCGCCGCAGGCGGGCTTGCGGGCGTGGCAGATGCGGCGTCCGTGCCAGATGACGTGGTGGGACAGGTCGGTCCAGTCGGCCTTCGGGAAGAGCGCGCCGACGGCGGCCTCGATCTTGTCGGGGTCGGTCTCGTCGGTCCACTTCCAGCGCCGGACCAGGCGCTGGAAGTGCGTGTCCACGGTGATGCCGGGCCGGCCGAACGCGTTGCCGAGGACGACGAAGGCCGTCTTGCGGCCGACGCCGGGCAGCTTGACCAGGTCCTCCAGCCTTCCGGGCACCTCGCCGCCGAAGTCCTCGGCGAGGGCCTTGGAGAGCCCTATGACCGACCTGGTCTTGGCCCGGAAGAAGCCGCAGGGGCGCAGGATCTCCTCGACCTCCTCCGGGTTGGCGGCGGCGAGGTCCTCGGGGGTGGGGTACCTGGCGAAGAGCGCCGGGGTCGTCTGGTTGACCCGCAGGTCGGTGGTCTGGGCCGACAGCACGGTGGCGACGAGCAGCTGGAAGGGACTCTCGAAGTCCAGCTCGGGGTGGGCGTACGGGTACACCTCGGCCAGCTCGCGGTTGATGCGGCGGGCACGGCGGACCAGCGCGGTACGGGACTCGCCGCCGGCCGGTGGCCCTCCGGCGGGGGTGGCCTTCTCCCCGGACGCCTTCTTCGCGGGCTTCGTGGCGCTCGCCGTCTTCCCGACGGCCTTCTTCACGGCCTTTTCGGCGGGCGCGGCTTTCTCCGCGACATCGACAACCTTTTTAGCCGGTTTGCCTGTTTTATGACTTTCTTCGGGGACCTGTTCGCCCACGGCGGAATCCCGACGTACAACCACCCGCCCAGCCCCCTTGGCCTGTGCTCTCACTGGCATTTTGGATACCCGGCCAGCCTAAAGCCCGGCACCGTGATCCGCCCCGGACCCGGCGTACCGGCCCCCGATTGGACCCCTGACGCTTACCCCGGGACACGTGTGCGGCATCCTTGTGACAGATCACACTGTTTGGACCGTCCGGCAAAACGGGGAACACGGTCCCCTGGCACGCGGGGAGCAACATCCCCTGAGCAGGTCGACAAGGAGATAACTCGTGGACGACGTTCTGCGGCGCAACCCGCTCTTCGCGGCACTCGACGACGAGCAGGCCGCGGAGCTGCGCGCCTCCATGAGTGAGGTGACCCTCGCACGCGGCGACTCGCTGTTCCACGAGGGCGACCCCGGAGACCGGCTGTATGTCGTCACCGAGGGCAAGGTGAAGCTGCACCGCACTTCCCCCGACGGCCGCGAGAACATGCTCGCCGTCGTCGGACCCGGTGAGCTGATCGGCGAACTGTCGCTGTTCGACCCCGGTCCCCGTACGGCCACGGCGACCGCGCTGACCGAGGTCAAGCTGCTCGGTCTCGGGCACGGTGACCTCCAGCCCTGGCTGAACGCCCGCCCGGAGGTGGCCGGTGCCCTGCTGCGCGCCGTCGCCCGCCGGCTGCGCAAGACCAACGACGCGATGTCCGACCTGGTCTTCTCGGACGTCCCCGGCCGCGTGGCGCGGGCCCTGCTGGACCTCTCCCGCCGCTTCGGCGTGCAGTCCGAGGAGGGCATCCACGTCGTCCACGACCTCACCCAGGAGGAGCTGGCCCAGCTGGTCGGCGCCTCCCGCGAGACCGTGAACAAGGCCCTGGCCGACTTCGCCCAGCGCGGGTGGCTGCGCCTGGAGGCGCGGGCCGTCATCCTGCTGGACGTCGAACGGCTGGCCAAGAGGTCGCGCTGACGCCGGGCTCCGCCCCACGGCCGACGGGGCCCACCGCACGCGCGGGCGGGCCCCGCTGTCGTACCCGGTGATGAGCGCGGGCCGGCCCCTCGCGCGGGCCCGCCGGGCCTGCCGGCGCGCGTGCACGGCGTACCGACCCCGCGAGCCCGGCCTGATCAAGAACGAGAGGCCCTAGATCAGCCCGTGCTCGCTGAGGTAGTCCAGCTGGGCCCGCACCGAGAGCTCCGCCGCCGGCCACAGCGAGCGGTCCACGTCGGCGTACACATGGGCGACGACCTCGGCCGGGGCGCGGTAGCCGTTCTCGACCGCTGTCTCCACCTGCGCGAGCCGGTGGGCGCGGTGGGCCAGGTAGAACTCGACGGCGCCCTGGGCGTCGTCCAGGACCGGCCCGTGGCCCGGCAGGACGGTGTGCACGCCGTCGTCCACCGTCAGGGACCGCAGCCGCCGCAGGGAGTCCAGATAGTCGCCGAGCCGCCCGTCGGGGTGGGCCACGAGCGTCGTACCGCGACCGAGGACGGTGTCGCCGGTCAGCACGGCCCGGTCGGCCGGGAGATGGAAGGACAGCGAGTCCGCGGTGTGCCCGGGGGTCGCCACGACACGCAGTTCCAGGCCGCCGGTGGTGATCACGTCGCCGGCGGCCAGGCCCTCGTCACCGAGCCGGAGCGCCGGGTCCAGGGCACGCACGCGCGTACCGGTCATCGCGGCGAAACGGGCGGCGCCCTCGGCGTGGTCGGGGTGTCCGTGGGTGAGCAGGGTCAGGGCTATGCGCTTGCCGGCCTTCTCGGCCGTGTCGACGACATTGCGCAGATGGCCGTCGTCCAGCGGGCCCGGGTCGATCACCACGGCGAGGTCGGAGCCGGGCTCGGCGACGATCCAGGTGTTGGTGCCGTCCAGGGTCATCGCGGAGGCGTTGGGCGCGAGGACGTTGACGGCCCGTTCGGTGGCGGCTCCGGAGAGGACTCCGCCGCGGGGCTGGCCCGGCAGGGCTGCTGCGTCGGTCATGCGGGGCCTCCACCGGTCTTCTCAGCGGTCTTCGTTCCGGCGAACGTCTCGGCGGCCTTCTCAGCAGCCGTCATCCCGGTGACCGTCTCGGCGGCCTTCTCAGCAGCCGTCGCACCGGTGACCGTCTCGGCGGCCTTCTCAGCAGCCGTCGCACCGGTGACCGTCTCGGCGGACTGCTCAGCGGCCGTCGCACCGGTGACCGTCTCGGCGGACTGCTCAGCGGCCGTCGCACCGGTGACCGTCTCGGCGGACTGCTCGGCGGATGTCGCACCGGTGGCCGTGGCGGCCGTCTCAGCGGGCGCCTGAGCCGTCGTCACGGCGGCCGGGACGTGCTTGGTGAACTCGTCGTGCCCGGGCCAGGAGAGGACGATCTCGCCGTCTCGCAGGCGGGCCCGGGCCAGGACCGGGGTCATGTCGCGCGCGGGAGCGGCGGCGAGCGCCTCGGCGGCGGTGGCGTACGGCAGCAGCTGGCGCAAAGTGGCGATGGTGGGCGGCATCATCAGCAGCTCGCCCCTGTCGTACCCGGCGGCGGCCTCCTCCGGACGGATCCACACCGTGCGGTCGGCTTCCGTGGACGCGTTCCGGGTGCGCTGGCCCTCGGGGAGGGCGGCCACGAAGAACCAGGTGTCGTAACGGCGGGCCTCGAACTCCGGGGTGATCCAGCGGGTCCAGGCGCCCAGCAGGTCCGAGCGCAGCACCAGGCCGCGCCGGTCGAGGAACTCGGCGAAGGACAGCTCACGTGCGACCAGGGCCGCGCGGTCGGCCTCCCAGTCGTCGCCGGTGGTGTCGCCGACGACCGAGTCCGGGCCGGGGCCGGCGAGGAGCACGCCGGCCTCCTCGTAGGTCTCACGGACGGCCGCGCACACGATGGCCTGGGCGCCTGTCTCGTCGACGCCGAGCCGTTTCGCCCACCACGCGCGCGTGGGGCCCGCCCAGCGGACCCGGCGGTCGTCGTCACGGGGGTCGACACCGCCGCCGGGATACGCGTACGCGCCTCCGGCGAAGGCCATGGAGGCGCGTCTGCGCAGCATGTGGACGGCAGGACCGGCGGCGGTGTCCCGCAGGAGCAGCACCGTGGCCGCGCGCCGGGGGGACACCGGGGTGAGAGTGCCGTCCGCTAGGGCGCGGATGCGGTCCGGCCACTCCGGGGGGTACCACTGACCGTTCGCCATGGCCGGAGGCTATCCCGTGTAGGGCGAATGTTCGAGAGGTACCGAGGTCAGCGGCGCCTCGGCACGATCACTGGGCCAGCTCGACCTGGATCTCGACCTCGACCGGCGCGTCCAGCGGCAGCACCGCGACACCGACCGCGCTGCGCGCGTGCACGCCCTTGTCGCCGAGGACCTCGCCGAGCAGCTCGCTGGCGCCGTTGACGACACCGGGCTGCCCGGTGAAGTCGGACGCCGAGGCGACGAAGCCGACGACCTTCACCACGCGCGCGATGCGGTCCAGGTCACCGGCGACGGACTTCACGGCGGCCAGGGCGTTCAGCGCGCAGGTGCGGGCCAGCTCCTTGGCCTCCTCCGGCGTGACCTCGGCGCCCACCTTGCCGGTGACCGGCAGCTTGCCCTGGACCATCGGCAGCTGGCCGGCGGTGTACACGTACACACCGGACTGCACGGCCGGCTGGTACGCGGCCAGCGGCGGTACGACGTCCGGCAGGGTCAGTCCCAGTTCGGCCAGCCTGGCCTCGACCGCGCTCACGCCTGCTTCTCCCGCTTCAGGTAGGCCACGAGCTGTTCCGGATTGTTCGGCCCGGGCACGACCTGGACGAGCTCCCAGCCGTCCTCGCCCCAGGTGTCCAGAATCTGCTTCGTGGCATGGACGAGCAGCGGCACGGTTGCGTATTCCCACTTGGTCATGAGGCCGACTGTAGCCGCTGTGCCGGAAGGGGCCGGACCTCCGTTATCCACAGCCTCCCGCGTGGTTGTCGGCCGGACTGGTTAGGCTCGAGGACGTGAGCAGGCTCCAGGTCGTCAGCGGCAAGGGCGGGACCGGAAAGACGACGGTCGCCGCAGCCCTCGCGCTGGCCCTCGCGACCGAGGGGAAGCGGACGCTTCTCGTAGAGGTCGAGGGCCGGCAGGGCATCGCACAGCTCTTCGAGACGGAGGCGTTGCCGTACGAGGAGCGCAAGATCGCGGTCGCTCCGGGCGGCGGGGAGGTGTACGCCCTCGCCATGGACCCGGAACTGGCCCTTCTGGACTACCTCCAGATGTTCTACAAACTGGGCGGAGCCGGCAGAGCCCTGAAGAAGCTCGGTGCCATCGACTTCGCCACCACCATCGCCCCCGGCATCAGGGACGTCCTGCTGACCGGCAAGGCGTGCGAGGCGGTGCGCCGCAAGGACAAGAGCGGGCGGTTCGTCTACGACTACGTCGTCATGGACGCCCCGCCGACCGGCCGCATCACCCGCTTCCTGAACGTCAACGACGAGGTGGCGGGCCTCGCGAAGATCGGCCCGATACACAATCAGGCGCAGGCGGTGATGAGGGTGCTGAAGTCGCCGGAGACGGCGGTGCACCTGGTGACGCTGCTGGAGGAGATGCCGGTCCAGGAGACCGCCGACGGCATCGCCGAACTGCGCGCGGCGCGGTTGCCGGTGGGCCGGGTCATCGTGAACATGGTCCGGCCGCAGGTGCTGGACGAGGACGACCTGGAACTCGTACGGGACGTGGAGCGTTCATCGGTTGCGCGGGCGCTCTCGGCCGCGGGCCTGGGCGGGGCCCGACGGGGCGGGAACGCCGCGAGGCTGGTGGACCCGCTGCTGGCCCAGGCCGCGGAGTACGCCGAGCGGTACGAGCTGGAGCAGGAGCAGCGCGCGGCCCTCGGCGAGCTGGGCCTGCCGCTGGACGAACTGCCGCTGCTCGCCGAGGGCATGGACCTGGCGGGCCTGTACGAACTCGCCACCGAGCTGCGGAAGCAGGGGTTGTCATGAGTCCGGACCCGGCCGAGGCGCGGGAGGCCCCCGACGAGCGGGAGGCTCCCGGGGGGTCGGCGGCCCCCGAGGGGCAGGAGGCTGCCGAGGTGGCGGACACCGGCCGCCGGCTCTCCCCCGCGCGCGTGCTCGACGTCGATACGCTGCTGGACGACCCGAAGACCCGCATCGTGGTGTGCTGCGGTTCGGGCGGAGTGGGCAAGACGACGACGGCGGCGGCCCTCGGACTCCGGGCCGCCGAGCGGGGCCGCAAAGTGGTCGTCCTGACCATCGACCCGGCCAGGCGGCTGGCCCAGTCCATGGGCATCGACTCGCTCGACAACGTGCCGCGCCGGGTGAAGGGCACGGAGGGCGACGGCGAGCTGCACGCCATGATGCTCGACATGAAGCGCACCTTCGACGAGATCGTGGAGGCGCACGCGGACTCCGAGCGGGCCGCCGCGATCCTGGCGAACCCCTTCTACCAGTCGCTCTCGGCGGGCTTCGCGGGCACGCAGGAGTACATGGCGATGGAGAAGCTGGGCCAGCTGCGGGCGAAGGACGAGTGGGACCTGATCGTCGTGGACACCCCGCCGTCCCGTTCGGCGCTGGACTTCCTGGACGCGCCCAAGCGGCTGGGCTCCTTCCTGGACGGCCGCCTCATCCGCCTGCTGACCGCTCCCGCCAAGCTGGGCGGGCGCGCGGGCATGAAGTTCCTGAACGTCGGCATGTCGATGATGACCGGCACGCTGGGCAAGCTGCTGGGCGGCCAGTTGCTGAAGGACGTCCAGACGTTCGTGGCCGCGATGGACACCACCTTCGGTGGGTTCCGTACGCGCGCGGACGCCACCTACAAGCTGCTCCAGGCGCCCGGTACGGCGTTCCTGGTGGTGGCGGCCCCGGAGCGGGACGCGCTGCGCGAGGCCGCGTACTTCGTGGAGCGGCTGGCCGCGGAGCACATGCCCCTGGTCGGCCTGGTCCTCAACCGGGTCCACGGCAGCGGGGCCGGCGGACTGTCTGCCGAGCGGGCGCTCGCCGCCGCGGAAAATCTTGAGGACGCCCGCATTGTGGATCAGGAGGGCGGGCAAGCTGGACTTCGTAAGTCTCCGGACCCGTACGGCAGTTCACCATCTCCCGCATCCGAGACCGCAGCCGCCGCCCCAGCCGCTGCCGCCGAGGAAGGCTCCCCCGCCGACGCGGAACGCTCCGTCGACCAACTCACCGCGGCCCTGCTGAGGCTGCACGCCGAGCGCATGCAGCTGCTCTCGCGCGAGCAGCGCACGTGTGACCGTTTCGCCGCCCGCCACCCCGAGGTGGCGGTGGTGGAGGTGCCCGCACTGCCCGGCGACGTCCACGACCTCACGGGCCTGCGGAACATCGGCGACCGGCTGGCGACCGGGCGGCCGACGCACCCGTAGGCACACACGCCGCGCCCACCCCACACGACACGGCACGCGCGCGTGAGCGGCGATCACCGGCACACCACCGGCCCGGCACGAGCGGCAGCCGTCACCGGCACACGCGCGGCAGTCGCACACGCCGCGGGACCGAGGGGCGCCGGCATGCGCGCGACGGTCGCGGGCGCCGTACGCAGCACACGTCGATCGGACATCGGTAGGACACCGATCCGTACGTGGCGCGCGTCGACGCCGAGGTGCGCGACGGTCGCGGGCGTACAGGCGGTTGCCGTGGGGGGCTGCCGGAACGGTGCGTTCCGGGTGTGTACCCGGGGAGTGCCGTCAGCTCACCGCCGCATAGTGCTCGTAGACCTCGTCGTTGTCGAGGGACACGATTCCGACGCCCCGCTCGTACTCCGAGCGAGCGGTCTCCAGCAGCCTGCGCCAGGAGGTCACGGTGGGCCGCCGGCGCAGCAGTGCGCGGCGCTCCCGTTCCGTCATGCCTCCCCACACGCCGAACTCCACACGGTTGTCCAGCGCGTCCGCCAGGCACTCCGTGCGCACCGGGCATCCGGTGCACACCGCCTTGGCCCTGTTCTGCGCTGCTCCCTGAACGAACAGTTCATCCGGATCCGTAGTGCGGCAGGCAGCCTGCGCACTCCAGTCGGTTACCCAGCCCATACCGGCGCCGTCCTCTCCCGAATCGAGGCTCCCCCACGGCGGCAGCGGCATATTCACCGCCGCCAGTTGAGGACGTTACGGAAGGTCGACACAGCGCAACACCCCCTTCGGGCCCAATCTTGGATGGCCCGAACGGACTATGGGTAAGCGGCAGATCACCCGCGGGAGTGAGCTGGCGACAAGCGCGACCATCCCGGCAAACCGGGACGGCTGCGGTGCGCCACATCGGGCACCAGGTGACACACGAGGCGGATTCGGGCGCGTCCGCCCCGGAAAACGGGCGCGCGCCCCGGTGGATACGGGCAACGACCGGAACGGTTCGGGGCCGCCGGACGTACTACGTAGGTGACCGCATCGCTGTGACAGTCGAGAGCAGCTTAGGCCAACGCCTGCATGCGTGTCCGGCGAACGGGAACGCGGACATCCTGCTTTGCCGTGCCGTGACACGGTCGCTCCTTAGGAACGCTCAACAGTACGGATTAGGCTGCACCCCATGCCAAAGAAGCGCTCGGGTGGCGGTCTGTCGCCAACGCAGCAGGCCGCCAAGTTCCTCGGTGTCAGTGTGCTCGCCGGAGCCGTGCTGGCGGGCATCGCGCTGCCCGCGGCCGGCGCGCTGGGTCTCGCGGCCAAGGGCTCGGTGAAGGGCTTCGACGAGATCCCGGCCAACCTCAAGAGTCCCCAGCTCAGTCAGCGCACGACCATCCTGGACAACCGGGGCAGACAGATCGCGACCGTCTACTCCCGCGACCGTACGGTGGTCGACCTCAAGGACATCTCGCCGTACATGCAGAAGGCGATCGTCGCGATCGAGGACTCGCGCTTCTACCAGCACGGCGCGGTCGACCTCAAGGGTGTGCTGCGCGCCCTGAACAAGAACGCGCGGAGCGGCGGGGTCGCCCAGGGCGCCTCCACGCTCACCCAGCAGCTGGTGAAGAACTACTTCATCGAGGAGGCCGGCGACGACCCGACGAAGGTCGCCGAGGCCACCCAGCAGACCCTGGGCCGCAAGATCCGCGAACTGAAGTACGCCATCCAGATCGAGGACAAGCTCGGCAAGAAGAAGATCCTCGAGAACTACCTGAACATCACCTTCTTCGGTGAGCAGGCCTACGGCGTCGAGGCCGCCGCACAGCGCTACTTCTCCAAGCACGCCAAGAACCTGAACCTCCAGGAGTCGGCCCTCCTGGCCGGCATCGTGCAGTCACCGAGCCGCTACGACCCGGTGAACGACGAGGCCGAGGCCACCAAGCGGCGCAACATCGTGCTCCAGCGCATGGCGGAAGTCGGCGACATCTCCCAGAAGGAGGCGGACGAGGCCAAGGAGAAGCCGGTCGAGCTGGATCCCAGCCACTCCAAGAACGGCTGCATCACCGCTGTGAAGGGCGCCGGCTTCTTCTGTGACTACGTCCGCCAGATCCTCCTCACCGACGAGTCCTTCGGCAGGACCAGGGAGGCGCGGTCCAAGCTCTGGAACCGGGGCGGCCTGACGATCCGTACGACGCTCGACCCGCAGGCCCAGCGTTCCGTGCAGGCGTCCCTCAAGGACCACGTCTACGAGAGCGACTCCGTGGCCACCGCCGCGACCATCGTGGAGCCCGGCACCGGCAAGATCCTCGCGATGGGCCAGTCCCGTCCGTACGGCGTCAGCACCAAGCACCACGAGACGACGATCAACCTCTCCGTGAACCAGGGCATGGGCGGCGGCGCCGGCTACCAGCCCGGTTCCACGTTCAAACCGATCGTCGCCGCGGCGGCCATCGAGGGCGGGAAACCCCCGACCCAGGAGTACTCGTCGCCGTACGAGATGACGTACCCCAGCCCGGTGTCCGCGTGCGAGGGCAAGACCTGGCACGACGACCCGAACCGGCCCACGAAGCTGACCAACGAGAACGAGTCGGAGCACGGCCCGTACGGCATGAAGGAGGCGACCGCCAAGTCGGTCAACACCTACTACGTGCAGCTGATCAGCGACATCGGCATCTGCCCGGTGATCGACATGGCCCACAAGATGGGCGTGCGGCGCGCGGACGGACGCAAGGTCCAGCAGGCGCCCTCCATCGCACTCGGCACCCAGGAGATGTCCCCGCTGACGATGGCGAACGCGTACGCCACCTTCGCCTCGCGCGGTATGTACTGCACGCCGGTCGCCATCGACTCGATCACCCAGAAGGTGGGCAGCGAGCAGAGGTCCCTGGAGGTGCCGAAGTCGACCTGCTCGCGGGCGATGTCGGAGAAGACCGCCGACACGGTGAGCACGCTCCTCAAGGGCGTGGTCGAGGACGGCACGGGTCAGGAGGCCGGTCTCGGCAGCCGGCCGAGCGCGGGCAAGACGGGTACGACGGACGAGCGCTACGCGGCCTGGTTCGTCGGCTACACCCCGAACATGGCCGGCGCGGTCTGGGTCGGCGACCCGCAGCACAAGCGCCGGATGGTCGACATCACCATCGGCGGTGTCCCGCACGCCAAGGTCTACGGCGGTGAGGTCCCCGGCCCGATCTGGCGCGACATGATGTCCGGCGCCCTGGAGGGCAAGCCCGCACCGGACTTCCACCTGATCGACATTCCCGACGACACCCACAACGGGGGTGATCAGGGAAAAGGGGACGGGGGGACGGACGACGGCAGCAACCGGGACAACGGGACCGCGACGGGGCAGGTGACCGGCGGGCTGATCGGCGGACTGATCGGCGGGCTGACGGACGGGGGCACGACCGACGGGGGCACGACGGGTGACCAGAGCACCGGCGGCATCGGCGGCACCCTGCCGACGCCGACGTTCTCCCTCCCCGGCAACTTCATCGAGGGCCAGATGAACGGCGGCGGCAACGGCCACGGCAACGGCGGCCGCCGGGGCTAGCCACCGCGCCACACGACCGCGAGGCCGCACCGGTGTTCCCGGGTGCGGCCTCGCGGTCGTGTGGCGCGGTCGTGGTCGTGAAGTCGAACGGTCCGGCAGCGCGGCAGCGACTCAGCTCCGGTGGCCGCTCCTCACAGGGCTCAGCCCTGGAGCAGCCTCTTCACCGCGCCGGCGACCCGGCCGCCCTCGGCCAGACCCGCCACCTTCGGGTTCACGATCTTCATGACGGCGCCCATGGCCCGCGGCCCCTCGGCGCCGGCCGCCCTCGCCTCCTCCACGGCCTGGGCGACGATCGTGTCCAGCTCGTCGTCGGACAGCTGCTTGGGCAGGTACCCGGCGAGCACCTCGCCCTCCGCCTTCTCCCGCTCGGCCTGCTCGGTACGGCCGCCCTGCGCGAAGGCCTCCGCGGCCTCACGACGCTTCTTCGCCTCACGGGCGATCACCTTCAGCACCTCGTCGTCCGAGAGCTCCCGCTTCTCCGCGCCCGCGACCTCCTCCTTGCTGATCGCGGTGAGCGTCAGCCGGAGCGTCGAGGAACGCAGCTCGTCGCGCCCCTTGATCGCGGCGTTGAGGTCGTCGTGCAGCTTCGACTTGAGCGTGGTGGTCATGCAGCCGATTGTCGCAGGTACCCGGCCCGGTACGCCCGCTCATTTATCCGGTGGCCGTTCCCGCCCCGGCCAACCGGTCTGACACGATGGGGACATGCGCGCGCGATACGGAATCCCTCTGGGCATCATGGCGGCCGGCTCCGCCGGCCTGGTGTATGCGGCGGGCTTCGAGGCCCGGTCCTTCCGCCTGCGACGGGTCACCGTCCCGGTCCTGCCCCCGGGCATGCGCCCCCTGCGCGTCCTCCAGGTCTCCGACATCCACATGGTCGGCGGCCAGCGCAAGAAGCAGCGCTGGCTGCGGTCACTGGCCGGCCTGCGCCCCGACTTCGTGATCAACACGGGCGACAACCTGTCGGATCCCGAGGGCGTCCCCGAGGTCCTGGACGCGCTGGGCCCCCTGATGGAGTTCCCGGGCGCCTACGTCTTCGGGTCCAACGACTACTACGGCCCCAAGCTGCGCAACCCCGCCCGCTACCTGCTGGAGAAGACGAACGGCCGCCACGGGCTGAACGGCAACGCACCGGCGGTGGGCGTCATCCACAACCCGTGGGAGGACCTGCGGGACGGTTTCGACGGAGCGGGCTGGCTCAACCTGACGAACACACGGGGAGTCCTGAAGATCGAGGGCGTCTCCATCGAGCTGACCGGCCTGGACGACCCCCACATCAAACGCGACCGCTACGCCCAGGTGGCCGGTGGCCCGTCGGGGACGTACGACTTCTCCCTCGGCGTGGTCCACGCCCCGTACCTGCGGGTCCTGGACGCGTTCACCGCGGACGCCTACCCCTTGATCCTGGCCGGCCACACCCACGGCGGCCAGCTGTGCATCCCCTTCTACGGCGCCCTGGTCACCAACTGCGACCTGGACACGGACCGGGTGAAGGGCCTCTCCACCCACACGGCCGAGGGCCGCACGTCCTACCTCCACGTCTCGGCAGGCTGCGGCACCAACCGCTACACCCCGGTCCGCTTCGCCTGCCCACCGGAGGCGACACTGCTGACGCTGGTGGGCAGGGAGTAGGACGACCGGGCGGGGGAGGCCGCAACCCGGCGCCGGCGGCGAGAATGCCGAGGGTGCGGGAGAGTGCGGCCGTAACCCACCCGGCCCAATCCGCCTCGCCGCTCCCCTCGTCCGCTCCTAGCGTGAGGGCATGACCGCCCCGATACCCAGGGACATCCCGGACCTGCCCGCGGTCCCGGGCCCACCCCTGCTGCTGCCCGCCCCGGTCCCGGCCACGGCGGTGGTGGCCCCGGTCCGGCGCCCCCAGACCGCGGTGTTCCGCCTCGTCACCGCCATGGTGGCGGCCGGCGGTGTCGCTCTCGAAATCCTGCTGAGCACCCCGGCCCACAGCCTGAGCTACTTCAGCGTCCAGGCCAACCTCCTGCTGGCCGTGGTGATGCTCATGGCGGCGAGGAGATCCTGGCGGGGCCGCCGTCCGCTGCCCTCCGCCGTGACAGGCGCCGCGCTCCTCTACGTCCTGACCGCGGCGCTGGCCTACCACCTGCTCCTGGCCCACACGACACCCCCCTTCACCATGACCGGCGCGACGACCGTCCCGGAACGCTGGCACGCCCAGTGGACGGCACTGCAGATCCTCCACACGGTGATCCCGGCGGCTGCCCTGCTGGACTGGCTCCTGCTCACCCCCGCGGCCCGCCTGCACCTCCGCCAGACCGCGTCCTGGCTCCTCTACCCCCTGGCCTACCTGGCCTTCTCCCTCACCCGAGCGGCGCTCCTCCCGCCCTCCCACCCGGCCCGCTACCTCTATCCCTTCCTGGACGCAGCCGCCCACGGCTACCGCATCACCCTGGCCAACGCCCTCCTCCTGGGCCTCGCGGTCCACACCCTGGCCGTCCTCCTCGTGGCCCTGGACCACACCCGCCCGACCCCGGTCCGCCACCGCTGCTGAACCGGATTTCGCCTACAGCCACCGGTGGGCTAAAGTAAACGTCGTCGCCGCGAGAGCAGCGACATCGGGGTGTAGCGCAGCTTGGCAGCGCGCTTCGTTCGGGACGAAGAGGTCGTGGGTTCAAATCCCGCCACCCCGACACAGGTCAGAGGCCCAATCACTTGATCGCGATTGGGCCTCTGTCGTGCTTGGGGGGCCAAACGAAGTTGGTCAGGCGTCCCCGATGTCAAGATTGCGGGTTCCTCCACATGGGGTCCTCATCCACTGGCCGCCCGAGCGTTCGGACTGAACCACGCAGGTGCGGACTTGTTTGGAGGCGGACAGCATGGACCAGAGCGGCGCGAGCTTTCTCTACCGGCCGTCGAAGTTCCAGCCATGCTTCCTGTCCGGTCTGGCCACCGTGGATCGCCCAGTCGGCGCGCCATAGCGTCTCGTCAAGGGCGTAGGCGGCGTCCACAACCGGTTGGGCGCAGACAAACGACACCTCAGTCAGGGCCTGGTTCCATGAGGCCCAGGCCAGGTCAGGAGTCTCACCCCGGCGCGTACGCGCCATGGAGTCGTAGAGCAAGGCGAACTCGTCCATCAAGCGACGGCAGGCAGCCAGCTGCGTCTGGCGGGTCCACTGGCGATCTCCGGTTCGAGCGGTGAGCCCGGCACCGAGCAGGACACCGATGAGCGCGAAGCCGCTGCTGAGCAATCCTGCGACCACCTGCGATACTCCGATCTACGCCCCGTGGACCGGGAGCGTTCTACGCCCACGCACGAGATCACCTTGTGCCATAAGGGATACATCCCCCGCCGACGGTTCCACGGCATGCTGCCGCGTAGGTGAATGGCTCCCGCTGCCGTGCGGATTCGTCATCGAGACTCATTCCGAAGGACAGCGGGCCCCGCTCTGCGCACCTTTGCAGATACAGCAGAGTGGGGCGCAGCTCGTTACTCCACGTCGCCCTCAGCGTCGGCGAAAATGTCGTCCATTGCTTCAGCACCCTGCGTGATCACGGGCCGGAGCTGCCGGCGGTAGACCGCCTCTGTGGTCGCCTGGCTGCTGTGACCGACCAAGAGCGCGATGCGTTCCAGAGGGATGCCATGGTCGGAGAGCAGGGGCACGAAGCTGTGCCGGAGCTCCCGCGGGGTCCACTCAGCCTTCAGCCCGGCCTTCTTCACGATGGCCTTGAAGTCTCGCCGGACGTTGGCCGCGTCGAGTGGTTCGCCGCTCCGGGTCGTGAAGACGCGGCCGGTCGGGCTCCACTCCATCCCCCGCGATGCCCGCTCCTGCTTCTGCCATCGCATGTGCTCTTCGAGGACGTCGACTACCTGCTTCGGCAGAGCGATTGTCCGGCGGCTCTTCCTGGTCTTGGTATCACCGTGCTTGCGGACCGAGCGCCACACCGCGACGTGCGGCGGGGCCCCGTCCTTCGGCTCCAGGAAAACGTGATCCCAGGTGATGGTACGACGATCGCCATGCACCCTTGGTCTCCGTTGAACGACCGGCAACTCGCGCTCCTCACCCGCATCGGGGACGGTTCCGACCCTGTCACCTCGGACAGCCCCGAACTCGCCGTCAAGGCCCGCGCGCTGAAGGGGCAAGGGCTGAACACCATGCCAAAGCAACGCGGGAAGTAGCAGGCGGAAATCACCGACGCCGGACGCTTCTACCTGGAGCACGGCCATGACCCGGACCGGCCGGAGCCGGTCCAGCGCAAGCAGCGGCCAGCACACCACGAGCAACGGACACGACCGGCACCTCAACCGCAGAAGCGCGCCGCAGCCGCGTCCGCGACGAAGCCTGCGCCACAGCGCGCCCCCAAGCCCTCACGGCCGTCACCGGCGGAAGTCGGAGCTGCCTTGATCGCCGAGGTGCAGCAGGCTGGGCGGTTCCTTTGCATCCCGAACCCGCTTGCGGTCCACCTCCGGGAGGATCTCGTCGGCGAGGCGGCCCGCTACCTGGCGGACGACGCGCTCGGTGACCGGTTAGCCGGCCCGGCACATGCCGGCGCGGTTCTCGTGCAGCATCGAGTCACTGCGGAGCGCGGTGGCGTCCATCCGGTGAGCGGCGCCGTCTCGTCGAGTCGGCTCAGTCCCAGAACTCCCGCGTTCGCGATCCCTCGGCGGAGGCGCGGCCTGTTCTCCGGCCGGACGAACCCGAGGATCAGGTGCGCGGCTTCGAAATCCATATTGCCCCGTACGTGGCGTGACGCCTCAGTCAGTCTGAGCTCTGCCTCGTCATCCGGGCGGAACGCGTCGACATATGGCCACGGTGCTACGAGGCATCCGGGAATGACCCACGGACGCCCAAGGCTCCTGTCGGCGGCCTCAGCCCGTGAGCCGCGTCAAGGCATCGTCGTACCCCAAGGCGTTCTCAGGAAGCAGCTCTTTCATCCTTGTGAAGAATTCTGTGCCGGACCAACGCAAGGCGTTCACAAGTTCGCGTTCCCCGACGGAAACGGTCCGCTTGACGTCATCATAGGTGAGTGACACGAGGACGAGTCCACCGCCCAAGCGTTTGAACGACAAGCGGATCGGCTGATCCGGAAAGTAGGTCGACGCCTCGCCCTCGTTCGCGAGTTTCAGGACCATATCGCCGATATAGGCCCAGAGTTCGTCGACATAGTCCCAGACCTCCCGGTCCAGGATCCGTACGCCGTTGATGGTCATATCGATAGCTCCCTCGACATACGAAGGATCCACAGGAGGAGTGCCTGCCTCCGCCACGTCGACGAACGATCCCGACTCGGTGCGCAGGTAGGACGTGATGTCGATCATGTAGCCAGCCTACTTGTCGAGGGTTCCGGGAAAAAATTGACCGATGCGGCCATTCTTGATGCCGAGGACGTAGTCCACGCCATTTACTCGACCCTCGATCTGATACATGCCCATCGGACCGCGCGAGACGAGGTTGTCCCGGTTTTGCTTCAGCGTCCCTGTAATGGCATCTTGCACATCCTGAACTGACATTTTTCCGTCAAGGAACGACTGCTTTGCTTTGACAGACCCGTCCCAGTATTCCGGGTGATGCCTTTCCAGGACATGCGCCATGCCCTTCTTGTCGAGCACGAACTCATTGCTACCGAACTGGTATTTCCGGCTCTGCCAGCTCTTGAGTGCGTTTTCGACCTTGCACGTGAACAGGCCCAGCGGATCGGATTCGCTCCCCGGGTTGCCGACATAGGCATGAGGGTTGGGGCCAGGCAGGAGGCCCATTGGGTCCGATGTGAGGTATCCGCCCGTTTCGGGATCGTAGTAGCGCAACAGGTTGTAGTCGAGGCCCGTCTCGCCGTCCGCGTACTGCCCCGGGAACCGAAGCCGGCAGTCCACAGCCGCCTCAGAGTCTGTGGCTGAGGGAAACCTGGTGCCCCAGAGTGTGGTGCGGGACTGCCACGCAAGTTCGGCGGAGAGGGAGACCAGTTCCATGGGCGTGCCGACGACGTCTGTGATCACGGCGTGGAAACGTGACCTCATGTCAAGGCTGCTCTCCTCAGCCAGTCGGGCGAGGAAGGAAGTTTCGGCCGACGACGCCCGCCGGTCGGTCTGCGCGACTGGGCGATGGGTCCCTGGCTCATAGTCCCAGGTAGTAATCCTGCCGTCCGTATCGATCTGTTCCGCAAGGCGCGTGTCGTCCCACGAGAAGTCGATGCGATCCGCTGCTGAGCCGTCCGCGCCGACACGATGTTTGGAGATGCGTCGACCCATCGGGTCATAACGGTAGAGCCAGCGGTCACCGGCAGGTGTGACCACCTCCTCTAGCCGGTCATCTACATCCCATGCATACGTCCAGAGGCGCTTCTGCCCGTTGAGCAGCCTGCGCGTCCGGCGGACCAGGCGCCCCTGCGCGTCGTGCTCGAACGTGGTGCGTCCCGCCTGGCGGACGAGTGTGCCCTCGAACTTGCGCTCACCTTCTGACGCGTGGCCAGGGGCCGACGCTTGGAGCAGGTTGCCGGCCGCGTCATAAGCATAGTTTTCGGTCCATCCGTGTGCCCGTATCCCCGTGACCCGCCCCATGGCGTCCAGATCGTAGCGCCGCGTACCGGAGGTCAGTTCGCGGATCTCCGTGAGATGTCCGTCGGCCCGGTAGGCGTACGTACGGTGCTGGAGCAGGCGCTCCGGCCCCGCACCTTTCAGAGCCGAGACCAATGACTGGTCACTCAACCGCCCGGTCGGGCTCCAGCTCTGGGTCAGCCTCACCGCCTCACCCAACCGTCGCTCGGTCTCACGCCCCGCCTCGTCGTAGGTGAAAGCGACCGAGCCCGCCTCCGAACGCAGCATTATTGGGCGTCCAGCCGCGTCGTACGCCCATTCCGATGCGAGACCGGAGGGTGTCACGCGGCGAGTACGACGACCGGCGGCGTCGTACTCGAAGATCGATGACCGACCGTTGACTGTTTCCGACAGGATTCGCCCCAGTGCGTCCCGCTCGAACGCCACGTCGGCATCCGCATTGACCGCGCGTCGGAGCGCCCCGCCCAGCCCGTATTCGTACGTCGTGGTCTCGCCGGAGTCGTCTTGCCGAGTCATGACCCGGCCGCACGCGTCCAGCGTGAAGCGCATGACCTCGCCGGTGCCGTTGGTCCGGGCGATCAGTTCTCCCGCAGCGTTGTGCGCGTACGTCAGCGTGCGGCCGTTGAAGTCCGTCTCCGCGATCAGACGGCCAGCCTCGTCGTAGGTGTACGACCAGGTCCGCCCATCGGGGTTGGTGACGCCGCTCAAGCGCAGTTCGGTGTCGTAGGTGAATGCGTAGCGGGTGCCGTCCGGGTCGGTGCGGGTAGCCGGGAGGTCGAAGGGCGCGGCTGTGTGGTGAGTGGTGTTGCCCGCTGGATCGGTGTGGGTGACGAGGTTGCCCTCGGCGTCCCATGTCCAGGACTCGAGGGTACCGTCGGCCAGTTCACGCCACGACGGCTTGCCCTCCGTGGTCCAGCCCAGGCGGGTGGCGTGGCCAAGAGGGTCGGTCACCTCGATGACTCGGCCGAAGGGATCACGGCGGATTGACGTCGTATGGCCTAGTTCGTCTATCACAGCGATAGGCAGGCCCGCATCGTCATACGCCACCGTGCGGGTGTGGCCCAGGGCGTTGGTGATCACCGTCGGACGACCCTTGTCATCAAGGGCGTACCGCGTCGCAGCTCCGAGCGGGTCGACTGTCTTCAGCAGGTTTCCCCGCTCGTCATAGGCGTGCTGCCAGACAGCGCCGCCCGGTTCGATCACCTCAGTCGGTAGACCGAGCGCGTTGTAGGTGGCCCGGGCCACCGTGCCATCGGGATGCGTGAGTTCAACGAGGTTTCCGGCGTGGTCGTAGGCGTAGCGAGTGCTGCGGCCGACGGGGTCTCTCACCGTCAGCGGCTTGTCGCCGTACTCGTCCCACTCCGTGCGGGTGACATGCCCGAGCGGATCCGTCTCTTCCACCACCCGGCCCTCGGCGTTGTACCGGTGGACCGAGACATGCCCCTGGGAGTCGGTGTAGGTGGTGGTGCAGGTGGTGTCGTCGTAGGTCAGGGTGCCGGAGAGGATGCCGTCGACGCCCTCGGTGCGGACCACCCGGCCGCGCTCGTCATAGACGTATCCGAACCAGGTGCCGTTGCGGTCGGTCCAGCGGGTGACACGGCCCTCGGTGTCGTAGGTGAAGCGGAAAGGCTCACCGCTGGAGTTGATGACCTCGGTCAGGTTGCCGACAGCGTCGTAGCCATACCGCATGACGACCGTACCGTCGTCGGGCGTGGTGCCCGGGCGGTAGCGGGAGGGCGGCTCGGCCAAGAGGCGCAGGGCGGTGATGCGCGGGCCCTGCGTGTCGACGGCGACGTAGTAGCCGCCGGAGTGGCGGATGCCGAACGGGATGCCGTCGTCGTCGCGTTCGACGTCGATGCGGTTGCCGTTGCGGTCGGTCCAGGAGTCCAGGGCCAGGTGGAACACGCCGAAGGAGGGGGAGGGGACGGGGGCTGCGAAGGTGCGGGTCACGCCGGTCGCCGGGTCGGTGACCGTCATGGCGCCGTCCGGCGTGCCGTCCCACTCCAGCGGCCAGCGCGGGCCCTTGACCGGGAGGGTCGGCTCGCCCGGCTGCGGCACCGGGTAGACCAGGCGCATGCCGTCGGCTGCGGCGAAGACCACGCCCTCGCCGTCGATCTGGAGGCACTCGTCGAGGGTCGAGATCCAGGTCGGGCCGAAGCAGACGCCGCCCCGGTAGGAGGACAGGTGGGTGCGCGTGAACTCCAGCGGCAGGCTGCCCGGCAGGGTCAGGTCCGTCTGCGTCATCAGCATCGCGCCGGTCGCCACGTCGATCGGCTCGCCCACGCACGGGGTGCGTTCGGCGTTGCGGGCCGCCGGGCCCAGCTCGACCAGGTCGGGGCGGAGCGAGGGCGGGCGCAGCAGCAGCGGGGTGGTGTCGGCGAGGCCGCCTTCCATGCTCGCCTTGAGCAGGCCGCCGCCCGTACCCAGCGCGCCACCGAAGAGCATGCCGTCTTTGGCGGCCTGGTTGACCTCATCCAGGCTGAAGCCGTGTTGCAGGCCGGTCGCCATCTGGAGCGGCTGTGCCACCGCCAGGTCCACGGTGACCGACTCGACTCCGCCGAACGCGGCCGCGACGAGGGCACCCCCGGCGATCTCGGCCACCGTCGTGGAGATGGCGACGCCCATCGTGGCGCCGAACTCGATGACGGCGTCCGCCGCCGCGACGGCCGCCCCGGAGGCCAGGCCCGCGGTGAAGAAGGCGAGCGCCACACCGCCCGCGATGACGGCGGCGTCGATGCCGATCCGCGTCCAGAGCTTGTTGATGGCGTCGTCGATGGTGTCGGCGAACTTGTCGAGAGCTTTCGCCATCTCCCGCGCGGAGTCCGCCAGGTCCTTCAGCCAGCCGCCGTCCTGGTCCTTGGCGTAGCGGGCCCAGAACTTGTCGAACGCCTCGATCGACTCACCGGTGTTGTGGTGGATGATCGAGGAGGCGCTGCGGTGCACCGGGGAGCGGACGTCGTCCACGGCCCCTGCGAACGTACGCCAGGCCTTCGCCGCGTCCCGCAGTTTGTCGGAGTCGGCCTCCGGCCACCACAGGCCCAGCTTGAGCAGGATGTGGCGGGCTTTGTCCTCAACGCTCACCGGCACCGTCGCTCTGCTTGCCGGTCTTGACTTCCGTGAACATGCCGGCGATGAGCTGGTCGTTGTCCACGTGCCCGTCCGCCAGGTCCACCATCGCCTCGTGGATGCTCGTCAGGCCGAGCACCAGGATGCCCGCGGCACTCTCGATCTTCTTCTGCTGCGGCTTGTAGGCGCTGCCGAAGAGGTCACCCTGTTCGTCGTGGCCCCAGGGCTCACCGAGGCCGTCCAGGGTGTTGACGAGGGTGGTCAGCGCCTTGCTCAGGTCGATGGCCCCCTGGTGGAAGGCAGGTGCCGCCGTTTTGATGTCGGCGGTCTTGATGTCCAGCACCTTGCCGGGGACCTTGCCGTCGCCCATCGCTGTCGCCTCCCCCCGGTTCGCAACTGCGGGTTCCGACCCTAGGGGAGGCGGGTCAAGAGAAGGTCATATGGGAGGCATGGGGGCGCAATGTGTCGACGGGGGGCACTGCCTCTCCCGGGGAACGTGCATGTCGCGCGTGTCCCGCCGGTGGCTCCGGGGGCCGGAGCCACCAACGGGAGGCGGGGAGGTCAGTTCTCGTCGGGGTCGAGTACGCGGCCCTTGAGTTTGACGGGGTTCGCGGCGCCCACGCGGAGTTCGCCGTCGGTGTAGCGGCCCGGTGTCGCGCCGTCGGTGGCGGTGACCTGGGCCGCGTAGCCGATGCACTCCTGGTTGGTGGAGAGGTACGGGTTGTGGGTGAAGGACAGGGTGCGGCCCTGGTTGCCCAGGGTGCCCTGGGTGGTCTGCATGTTGCCCTTCGCCGCGAGCGTGTTGACGTCGTGGTAGGCCCAGGACAGCCAGCCCGTGAAGACGAAGCCCGTGGGCGCCTTGAGGGTGAAGGTGATGTCGCCGGGGTTCACCGGATCGGGGACGGTGCTGAGGACGCCGAAGCTGAGGTGGGCCGGCACCCCTCCCGGGGCGTCCTCGACGATGCCCTGCTGGAGGATGTACAGCTTGTTCTCGGATCCTGGTTCGACGGGGGCCTGGGTCTGTGTGGCCATGGGTTTCCCTTCTGTGGATGAGCGTGTCCGCGTGGGCGGATCCGCCGGTGGCGGCCTTGGGGGCGTGGACCGCTCCGCTCCGTCCGGTGGGGAGGGGCGGGATCCGCGCGCCGTGCGTTACGCGGACGGGGTGGGGTCGGACGGCACGTCCTCGGAGCCGGAGGCGGCGTGGTCGGACAGGAGCGGGCCCAGGACCGCGAGCGTGCCGAGGACGATGTCCTCGTACAGGTAGAACCCCGCTTCCAGGGGCGGCAGTTCGGGTGCGGTGGGCTGGGTGGAGGAGTGCGGGGGTGCGGTGGTGTCCTCGGTGTCGTCCTCCGTCGCCGTCCGGGGGGTGGGCGTGCCGAGGAGGTCGGTGAGGTCCTGCGCGGCGCCCAGGAAGGCGGTGCGGGCGGTGGTGGCCAGCAGGCGCAGGGGAAGGTCGAGGGCGGCGGCGGTGCGCTGACCGGGGACGGCTCTCGCCGCGGCGGGGGCCTGCGAGGTCGCGGCGGCGAGCCACTGGACGGGGAACGTGGCGGCGGAGACGATCCGCTCGACGGGCAGCACGGGCGGGGGTTCGCCGTCGACCATCAGGTCCTCCCATTCCATCAGGTCGAAGAGGAACTGGCCGCCCTTGTAGCAGGGCCAGGGCCGGACCGTGTCGAGGAGCAGCCGGGCGCGTTCGGGGGTGTCGCGGCGCAGCGCCACGCCGTGCCGGGCCAGGGTGCACAGGCACTGGCGCAGGGAGCTGTTGACCTGGCCGAGGAAGGCGAAGGCCCCGTGGTCGGTGGGGGTCAGCGGGCCGGTGACGGTGGGGTCGGCCGGCGGGCCGGTGGTCGTGGTGGGGGTCACAGTGGCCTCGAGGTGACGTAGTGGGCGATCTGCCGCAGGACGGCTTTGCCTTCGTTCTCGGGGATGACCTGGAGGTCTTCTTCGAAACGGGCGATGCCTTCAGCGGCGAGCCGGTCGGCGAGTTCGGTGGCGTACTCGATGGAGCCGTGCCGGCGCATGGCGGCGAGGAGTTCCTCGGCGTGCTGCTGGGTCTTGTCGGTACGGCGCCGGCGCAGGACGTCGAGGAGGCGGGGGCGCTCGTAGGCGTGCGCGGTGCGGAACAGGTGGATCAGCATCACCGTGCGCTTGCCTTCGAGCAGGTCACCGAGGGGTTCCTTGCCGTAGAGGGCCTCCTCGCCGACCAGGTTCAGGATGTCGTCCTGGATCTGGAAGGCGATGCCGATCAGGCGGAACGCCTCGTCGAACCGGCCCAGTACGGCCGGGTCGGTCACGCCGGCGCAGACGGCGCCGATGCGGCACGGGCTGATGCAGGTGTACCAGCCGGTCTTCTTGGTGCTCATGGTGAAGTAGGCGTCGTCGGCCTCGGGGACGACTTCGTGCCGGATCCAGCCCAGCTCCATGGCCTGGCCCTCGATGGACTCCCGGCACATGTGGACCGCCTCGTGGATGAGGCCGAGGGTGCGGGCGAGGCCGAGTGTCTCCAGGTTGGACAGGACGGCGTCGACGGCCAGCAGGTTCAGCCCGTCGCCGACGTTGACCGCCAGGCCCAGACCGTGTTCCTCGTGCATGGTGGGCATGCCGCGCCGGTGCGTGGACTCGTCGGCAATGTCGTCGTGGACGAGGAAGCCGTTGTGGAACAGCTCCAGTGCGGCGGCGGCGCGTACGGCGTCGTCGGGGCGTCCGCCGAAGGCGGCGCAGGCGGCGATGGTCAGGGTGGGGCGCAGTCCCTTGCCCTGGCGGGCGGGGTAGGAGCGCATGAGGTCGTACAGCTCGGCGCGCGGCTCACGGTCCGGCAGCAGCCGTTCGATCTCCTCGCCGGTGCGGGCCCGGCACCGGCGCATGGTCTCCAGGAGGTCCGCGTCGCTGACGGGGTCCTCCAGTGACCAGCCGGTGCTGGTGCGGCCGTCCCAGATCATGCGCGGCGCCCGTACGGTGGTGTCACCGATCAGTACGAGGGGTGCGGGGGCGTCCTCGGGGGCGCGCCGGGCGAGGAAGTCCAGCGCCGTCCAGTCGACCGGATCGGCGGCCGGCTCCGGGGCGGCCGGTGCCGCGCTGCCCCACAGCTGGGGGGCCCGTTCCCGGTAGGCGCCCCAGAGTTCCTGCATGCTGCGCAGGCCCGCCGCGCGCTGGGACAGCAGCGTGAAGGCCCGCCACACGGCGAGGGTGTCCTCCTGGGAACCGCGGACGTCGAGGCTGTCGGACAGCACCTGGTCGACGGGTGGGCGCTGGAGGTCGAACAGCAGGTTCATCGCCCGGTTGTCGAAGGCGACCTCGACGTCGGGATCGGGGCAGCGGTCCCGGTGTACGACGATGCGGCTGTGCCGCGCGGTGAGCGTGGCGTGGCTGCCGTCGTTGAAGTGCAGGCCGAGCCGGATGCCGCGCAGGTGGCCGGCGGCGGCGGCGAGGACGGCCGGGGCCCGGTCGGACAGGGCGGCCACGGTCTCGTCCAGCAGGCCGGCACCCGTGAGAGCGGGGACGGTCTCAGTCATGGGCGCCCCCGGCGAACTCCACGATGCCCTCGGCGCGGAAGCCGATACGGCGTCCGCCGATCCGGCCCTCCACGGTGCACGGGCCGAGGGTCTCGTGCACGCTGAACGGGTGCAGGCTCGTCTCGGACGGGTTCGCGATCCGGCCCGCCGTGTGCGAGCGGAAGTCGAGGACGAGACGGTCGTCGCCGAGCTGGGCGGTGATGAGCAGCCGGCCGGGCACCGCGGCCATCGGCGGGGTGCCCAGCGTGTCCGCGAGCGGCGGCACCATCGCCACCCGGTCGCGGTCCAGGCTTCCGCTGACCGCGACCCGCAGGTTGCGGCGCGGGAAGTGACGGATCATGCGCCCCTGGCGCCACAGCATCACCGACCCGTTGGCCGCGTCCGCCGGGCGCTCGGGCTGGATCAGGGTGAAGACCACCGCCGAGGGCGGGGCGGCGTCGGCCGGCCCGGACGGGTCGTTGACGAATCCGAACACCCAGCCGCCGAGCGTCGGCCAGGACCAGCGGCCGCGTACCCGTTCGTGGTAGCCCAGCAGGTCCGTCTCCGTGACCGTGCCGTCGCCGTGCCGCAGAGTGCCGGTGCCCAGGACTCCGGGCTCCGACTGCCACCGCAGGTGCTCGTCCTCGCCGAACGGCGCGCACTGCGAGGTGCAGGGCCTGCTGGTCCGGATCAGCCGCACGTCGGCCGCCGGCGCCGCCGACCGGGCCGCCACCCGGAACGCGCCGGGTTCGCCGTGCGGGTGCGGCCACCGGAAGGCCGACCACGGCAGTTCGGGCTGGTCGGCGTTGAACTGTGTCGCGCTCCAGCCGTGCCCCTCCGTGTAGACGAGGAGGATCGCCATGTGCTGTCCCTCGGCCGCCGTGCCGGTGCCGCTGCGCCGCCCGGTGGCCGGGGCGCCCGGGTCCGCGTAGACCTCGCCGGTGGAGGATCCCAGGACGGACAGGTTGGCGATCAGTGCATGCCGGCCGCACCGGGACAGGAACGCGTAGTGCAGCCACTTGCGGTCGAGTGGATGTACGAGCGGGGCGTGTGGGAAGGGACCCGGGGGCCCGAGCCTGGGGAGGGTGGGCGTGGACACGTTTCGAACGCTAACCCACTGAAACCGTAATGTCGCAATCTGTTACCTTCACGTGGGTGAGCCGGAAGCACAGAAACGTTTACTTCCGTATTGAGGGTTTGGAGCGGTGGCCATCGCGAAGCGTCGGCCGGCGGCCCGCGGCGGGTCACCCGTGGCCGTCCGTGGCAGACGGTCCGCCGCGGACGGCCACGGGCTCGTGCGCGCTCGCGCCGGTCCTATTCGTCGTCTCCCAGCACGCTTGCCTTCAGGGGCACTTCCGGCCGGCCCGAGATCACCGCCCGTCCGTCGGTGTACCGGCCCGGCTCGGCGTCCGCAAGGGCCCGCAGGCCGAGCGTGTAGACCAGGGCCGCCGCCGGATGGTCCTGGGTGTTCAGGCGGGGCTCGTCCGTGACGGCCAGCGATCTGCCGCCGTCCCGCACGGTCGCCGTCGGCTTCCCGGCAGGGAGCACCGTGCGATCCGCGCGGTAGTACGCCGCGGTCGCTCGGCCGTCGAAGACGAAACCCGTCGGAGCCGTGAACTGGTGCTCCACCCGGCCGGGGGTCCACGGATCGGCGGACGAGACCCGTACGTGGAGCAGTTCGCTCTCCCCACGGAGGACTTCGACGCCGACTTCCTGACGGACCAGCAGACGTGCGGGCGGGGCGGGCGGGGGAGCTGGTGTGGGCTCCGGTTTCCGCTCCGGTTCCGGTTCCGGTTTCCGCTCCGGTTCCGGTTTCCGCTCCGGCTCCGGCTCCGGTTCGGGTTGCCGCTCCGGCTCCGGCTCCGGTTCGGGTTTCGGCGCCGGTCGCTCCGCCTGCGAAGGGGCGGCGGTGAGGGGAAGGGCGACGATCCGGTGGTGGAAGTTGTCCGCCACGAGCAGCCGGTGGCCGGCCAGGTCCGTGGCGAGACCGCACGGGTAGGCCAGCGCCGCGCCGACGACCGTGTCGGCCGTATCGGCCGTGTCGGTGCTGTCACCGGGGCCCCTGCCCCCCGCCCCGCCGGCGGCCGGAGCGCGTCCCGCGACGATCCGGGCGGTTCCGCCGGCCAGCCGCCACACCCGGTGTCCGTTCACGTCGGCGACGTAGACCGCCCCCTGGCCGTCGACCGCCACCGCGCACGGTGCGCTCCAGCCGACGGCCGCGGCGCCGGCACCGGCGTCCGCGTCCGGTGGTCCCGCCAGGGTTCGAAGCGTCCCGTCCGTGTCCAGCAGCAGCACCCGGCGGCCCACCGGGTCGGCGATGTACAGCTGTCCGGCCGCGTCGACCGCGAGGCCCGCGGGCAGGAACGCCTCGCCGGCGTCGGCCGTGGCGGGGCCGGCGGGCCGTCCGGATGCCGCGACGACCGTGCTGATGACGCCGTCGTCGGCGATCCTGCGCACCCTGTGGCTGCCCGCCTCGCCGATGTACACCGATCCGGTGCCGTCCACGGCCAGGGCGCACGGGGCGTCCAGCCGGGCCCGGCCGGCGGGGCCGCCGTCACCGTTGCCGTCACCGTTGCCATTGCCGTCGCCGTCGCCGTCGTCACCGCCGTCGCGGGAGCCGTCTCCCGCGAAGGTGTCGATGACACCCGAAGGGTCGATCCGGCGGATCCGGTGGTTCATCTCGTCGGCGATGAGCACGCCTCCGTCCGGGGCGACCGCCAGGGCGGCCGGGAAGCCCAGGCGGGCCCGTGCCGCGTCCGCGCCGTCCCCGGCGAAACCCCGCAGCCCGTCACCGGCGACCGTGGTGAGCGTGCCGGAACCGTCGATCCGGCGGACCCGGTGGTTGGCGTGGTCGGCGACGAAGACGGCCCCGCCCCCCACGGCCACGGCCGCGGGAAAGGCCAGCTGCCCTGCCGGTGCGGGCCCGCCGTCCCCGGAGAATCCGGCGGTGCCGTTCCCCGCCCCGGCGACCAGCGTTCCGTCTCCGGCCAGGGACGCCTGCTGGTCGGGGCGGGCCGGGGCCCTGGACGTCATGCCGTCACCACCCGGCACGGGCGCGGTGGGGCCTCGATGGCGCCCGCACCCTTCCACTTCCACGGCCTCGTCTCCCGCATGTCGGTCTCCTTCCGAGCCGTCGTCGGCGTTCTCCCTGCATACCGGCCGGGCCGGTCCCGCAGGAGCAGCGCACCGGGCGCCCCACCCGCACGGGGGAGCAGCCGCGGGCGGCGCGCGGCAACGGGACCTGCCGGAGCGAACAGCGGGCCGCGGTCGGCCGGGGGCGCCTTCGGCACGGCTCGGTGCTCTCGCGCTTCGCACCCCCGCACTCCCCCGTGCCTCAAGTCCACTCGAACAAGTGACGCAGAATCGATCCGGCATTCTCGAACGGCGGAATGGCGGCATACCGCCCGCGGAGCCGGGCTATCGATTGCCCCGGAGACGGCCCGGTGTGTGCCGTGATGCCTGCGCGAACGCCCCGCCCGAAGCCACGGGCGGCGTCCTGCCTCACGTCCCCTGTCCTCCGGGCGCCGCTCCCCATGGCGTCCCGCATGCGGTGAACCACGCGCCGTGCGGTGCGGCGGAACACCGCCGGCCGGCCGCGGACCGGGGCCCCCACGCCGGACGTCCCTTTTCGTCGCACGCTTCGATCACAGTCCCAGGAGGAACGCGGAGATGACCACCGACGTGCAGGCCAAGAAGGAAGCCTACGAGCGGGGGGAGGAGCAGGGCCGCGCCGACGCTCTCGCCGGGAGGCCCTACGCCGATCCGCCTCGTGACGGTGCGCGCGGCGCGACGGACCAGTACGCGAACGGATACGACTGGGGTTACGAGCAGGGACGGGCGCAGAAACTGGACCTGGTCGTCTGGCAGGAGGGCGGCGTCGAGGACGCGCCCGGGGGTCTCGGCACCACCGTCAACGTCTGTGTGCGCACGCCGAACTGGAGCGAGACGGTCGACGCCGGCGAACGCGAGCACGTCTTCACCGCGCCCACCGGGTTCCGCTGGAACGGCGTGGTGGGCGCCCAGTACAAGCGCATGGACCAGACCACGCGGGGCAACCTGCCCCCCGTGCGGGCCGAGGTCAGCCAGGACGGGCGCACGCTGACCTTCACCTACCACGTGCACCTGAACACGACCGACGACGACAAGGACTGTCTCGTCTACACCTGTGGTCTTCAGGCCGCCGACGGTGCCACGCCCGGCCGCCGCACCGACGGTGTCGCCCAGATCGGCACCGCGCCGCCGGGCAAGCTCAAGGCCGAGGTCATCGAGGACGAGGACTGAGGACGAGGACCGAGAGAGCAGGGAACAGACATCATGACCACCGTCGTCACCTCCGGCGTCTTCTCCTCCACCACTCCGGCCGTCTCACCGCTCGACGGGCTGGGCACCGCCGACATCAGGTGGGGCAGCAACAACTCCCAGAGCGGCTACCAGTTCCGTGGGGCGGCCGCGGACGTCCAGCTCGACGGCACCGAGTTCGTCGTCGGCACCTTCGTGCACCGCAACGTCCCCACGAACGTCAACCCGAGCGTGTTCGACGTCCAGCTGACCGTCAACGTCATGTTCGAGGACGGCAGCACGACCGACCTGAACTTCAGCTTCCACCACAACGAGACACCCAACACGACGAACTCCAGCCCCGCGGACGACGATCTGGTCGACCTCCAGACCTTCGTGCACCCGCAGCCGGTCACGATCGACGGCAAGCAGTACCGGGCGGTCCTGAGCGGATTCAAGCGGGGCGGCCAGATCGTCCGGCAGTTCCGCAGCCCCGAGGGCGGCATCAACTTCGCCGAGGTCGTCTGCGCGTTCGCCTTCGACGAGCCCGACGTGGTCATCTCCGGCCTGCGCTACCAGGGCACCGGCCCGGCGCAGGCCGACGAGTACGTCGAGATCCTCAACAAGGGCGGCGCGCCGCAGGACCTGACCGGCTGGGCCGTGCAGTGCAAGCCCACCGGGTACTCCTTCCCCTTCCCCCCGGGAACGGTGATCCAGCCCGGCCAGCGCTACCGCGTCTACACGAACGAGACCCACCAGGAGTACGGCGGGTTCTCCTTCAGCTCCTCCCGGGAGGTCTGGCGGGACCGGGGCGGCATCGCCCGCCTGGTCGCGGACGACGGCTTCGTCGTGGACCAGCACCCCTACCTCGACAAAGGGTTCAACAAGTCCGGCACGCCATAGGGAGCGGTCGTGGAGGGCGCTGACCGGTGAGGCCCGCCCCGGCCTCACCGGTCACTGAAGGGCGCCGAGGACGGCCGCCCTTCGACGCGCGTACACCGACTACAGGGCGGTGGGCGCCTTCTTGTACCAACCGGTGATGACACCCACCAGGTGGACGATGTTCTGCGTGCGCATGATCGGTGCCGAAGCGTTCGGTTCGAAATCGGCGTCGGCCGCGGTGGTGCGCCAAAGGCTGCTCTCGGAGACCGGTGCGGTCATGTGCGGGTCGAGGCGCTTGAAGAAGTCAGTGATGTCGTCGAGTTCGGCCGGATTCTCGCCGGCTCGGAGCTCCCGGAACACACCGCCGAGGACGCGGAGCATGCCCACCGAACCGAGGAGAGAGGTTCGACGTACCTCCTGGGCCATGGTCAGCCCCCCGGGCCGACGCTCCGCGTCGGGATCGTCCTCGGTGAGGGATGCGAGGTCGGTGAAGGCGTTCGAGATGACGTCGAGGAAGTCTTTCACCTGTTCGATCACCTCGCCGTCGGTGAGGGTCTGCTCTGCCTTCTTGCTGATCCGGCCCCCGGCACCGGCGATGACGGCGCGGGTGATGTCGGCAACGTGCTTGGCGCCCATGAAATTGGGGTTCTTGAGCGTCATGCGATCCTGCTCGGCGTCGACCCGGCCCTTCAGCAGTGGGTGGTCGATGACGTCGGACAGAGTACGGTTGGCGACCTTGTAGCTGTCGAATCGGGCACGGACGGCACTGCTGATCCCCTTGGCATTGTCCGCAACATCCACGAACATCTGCTGAGCCTTGATGGGGTCCGGCTCGACGTAGATATCCAGGCCGACATACTCAGCCTTGAGACGGTTCATCTGCCCAATGAGCTTCTCACGTTCGGCCTCGAGCTTGGCCGACTTCTCGGCGCTGACCTTTCGAGCCATTTCGCGGTCGACAGCAGAGATGGCATCGGTGATGCGCTGCTTCTCGATGGCGACACCGAGCACACGGTGCTGACCGTCGATGGTCCGCAGGCTGGAGACGCCACCGATCGCCCACGGCACGGTGAGGTAGCCGACGGTGCCCTGATCATCCACCTTCTCGAAGGTGCAGCCTCCGCCGTCCCGGGCCAGCAGGGCGGGGGCCACCCAGTCCTGCTTGGTGTCCAGGTACTCACCGAAGTGCTTGGCGTGCAGACGGTCGACCTTACGGTTGTCCTTGTCGACGTTGTTCGGGTCGGGGACGGGCAGGATGGTCGGGAGATCGAGGAGCGGGACGCGGACGCTGAAGACCGTGCGTCCGCCTTGCGGGGTCTTGATGGCGAGGTACGTACTGGAGTCCTGCGGCTTGGACAGCCGCAGGGGGTCGACGGCAATGCTCACGGATCCCCCCAATGGGATACAGCCACGCACTCGACCGGCGCAGTAAGAATCAAAAGATAGAGCACAGACGGTAAATCCGATGACTAATTCTTAATTCTGCGCATTGATTGATAATCGTTGCTCGAACAGTTTCGGACGTGGCGCAATATGACGGTGATCGACTGTCCACGGTCATCGGTCCAACCGGTCCGCACACGAGACGCGCCGACGGCGTGATGGCAGGGTGCCGTTCCCGCGGAGACGCCGGACGCCGGAGCACCCCGGCGCGGACCCGTGGCTCCCTGGCCGGTGGCCCGGCTGGTGGCCCGAAGTGGGGTGGTTGTGGGGCCGGACTTAGGCTTTCGGTGTTGGAGTAGCGCTTCGCCGGTGCGGTCTGTTCAGTCATGAGGGATGTCCCGTTGAACTTCTGGTCGATCTATCAGCACGGTTTCGCGCGTGTCGCCGCGTGTACCGGCCACACCGTCATCGCCGACCCGCGGGCCAACGCCGAGGCGGTGCTGCGTCAGGCGCGCCGGTGCGCGGACGAGGGCGTCGCCGTCGCCGTCTTCCCGGAGCTGGGCCTGTGCGGGTACTCGATCGAGGACCTGCTGCTCCAGGACGCGCTGCTGGACCAGGTCGAGGCGGGGCTGGCGACGGTCGTGGCCGGGTCGGCGGAGCTGTTGCCGGTGCTGGTGGTCGGCGCCCCGCTGCGGCACCGCAACCGGATCTACAACTGCGCGGTCCTCGTGCACCGCGGGCGGATCCTCGGTGTCGTACCGAAGTCGTACCCGCCGACCTACCGGGAGTTCTACGAGCGCCGGCAGATCGCCGACGGGCATGACGAGCGGGGCGGGACGATCCGTGTCGGGGGCGCGTCCGTGCCGTTCGGGGTGGATCTGCTGTTCGCCGCCGAGGACGTGCCCGGCCTGGTGCTGCACACGGAGATCTGCGAGGACATGTGGGTGCCGGTGCCGCCGAGCGCGGAGGCGGCGCTGGCCGGTGCGACCGTGCTGCTCAACCTGTCCGGCAGCCCGATCACCGTCGGGCGGGCCGAGGACCGCAAGCTGCTGTGCCGCTCGGCGTCCTCCCGCTGCCTCGCCGCGTACGTGTACGCCGCGGCCGGACTGGGCGAGTCCACCACCGACCTGTCCTGGGACGGACAGACCATGATCTTCGAGAACGGGGTGCTGCTGGCCGAGACCGACCGGTTCCCGCTCGACGAGCAGTACGCGGTGGCCGACGTGGACCTCGACCTGCTGCGCCAGGAGCGGCAGCGGATGGGCACCTTCGACGACAACCGCCGGGCCCACGGAGCACGGACCGGCGACTTCCGGACGGTCGAATTCCGGCTGGAGCCGCCGGTCACCGACCTCGGGCTGCGGCGGCGCGTCGAGCGGTTCCCGTTCGTGCCGGCCGACCCCGAGCGGCTCGCCCTGGACTGCTACGAGGCCTACAACATCCAGGTCGCCGGGCTCCAGCAGCGGCTGGCGGCGATCGGCGGGCCCAAGGTGGTCATCGGGGTGTCGGGCGGTCTGGACTCCACGCACGCGCTGATCGTGGCCGCCCGGGCGATGGACCGTGCGGGCCGGCCGCGCAGCGACATCCTGGCCTTCACCCTGCCCGGCTTCGCGACCAGCGACCACACCAAGGACAACGCCCACACGCTGATGCGGGCGCTCGGCGTGACCGCGGCCGAGCTGGACATCACGCCGACCGCGCGGCTGATGCTCCAAGAGATCGGCCACCCCTTCGCGTCCGGCGAGCCGCTGTACGACGTGACCTTCGAGAACGTGCAGGCCGGGCTGCGCACGGACTACCTGTTCCGGCTGGCCAACCAGCGCGGCGGCATCGTGCTGGGCACCGGTGACCTCTCCGAGCTGGCGCTCGGCTGGTCCACGTACGGGGTCGGCGACCAGATGAGCCACTACAACGTCAACTCCGGCGTGCCGAAGACCTTCATACAGCACCTGATCCGCTGGGTGATCGGCAGCGGCCAGTTCGACGAGGAGACCGGCGCGGTCCTGGCCGCGATCCTGGACACGGAGATCAGCCCGGAGCTGGTGCCGGGCGAGGAGATGCAGTCGACCGAGTCCAGGATCGGACCGTACGCGCTGCACGACTTCACCCTTTTCCAGGTGCTGCGCTACGGTCTGCGGCCCTCGAAGATCGCCTTCCTGGCCTGGCACGCCTGGCACGACCCGGAGGCGGGTGCGTGGCCGCCCGGCTTCCCCGAGGCCAAGCGGGTCGCGTACGACCTGGCGGAGATCCGGCACTGGCTGGAGGTGTTCTGCCGCCGCTTCTTCGCGTTCTCGCAGTTCAAGCGCTCGGCCATGCCGAACGGGCCGAAGGTCTCGGCGGGCGGCTCCCTCTCCCCGCGCGGCGACTGGCGGGCCCCGTCCGACGGCAACGCCGAGGCGTGGCTGCGGGATCTGGACCGCTTCGACTTCGACAGCGCGGGGGCCGGCCGGTAGGCGGCGAGGGACGGTGGTGGCGCTCAGGTGTTCCAGGTCTCGTCGTACGGGTCGTGGGGTGCCGGGACCGGCCGTGCCGCGGTGACGCGCAGGTACGGGACCGGGCCGTCGTTGACGGGGTCGTGGGCCAGGCGGGGGGTGTACGTGCCCGTCACCTCCAGCCAGGCGTCCGGGCGCAGGACCGGCGGCAGGGCGCCGGTGAGAGCGATCTTCACCGGCTGGGCGTCCGCGGCACAGCAGTTGAGGGCCATGCGGACCAGGTAGGGCCGGCCCGCGCGGTCCAGCGCGAGGAAGCCGGTGACGCGGACCGCGCGGCCGTGCAGCGAGCGGCCGTGACCGTAGGCCGCGCGGGAGGCGTAGTCCACCACGGACAGCGGCACCGGATCACCGGCGGGCAGCGGGCCGTAGGCGTACGGCTTCTGCAAGGCCGTACCGGAGCGCAGGGCGCTGTAGGAGCCGAGGGCCGGCGGGGCGATGAGGATGAGGGCGAGGAGCGGGAGCAGGAGGAGCCAGGCCACGCGGGGTTCGGGGTGCGCGTCGGTCCGGGTCCGCCGGTGGTGGCGGCGCTCGTACCAGGCCGTCGCCAGTGCCACCGCGACCAGCACCGCGCCCGAGGCCAGCAGCAGCGGGCGCAGGCCCGCCTTGACGTACCGCAGATACAGGTCGGTGGCGCCCGCGTGCAGCAGGGCCGCGCCGAGCAGGAACAGGACGGCCGCCTGGGCCTGGCGGTTCACAGCAGCACCGCCCCGGTCAGTACGGCGCCGGCGACGGCCAGCGTGAAGGTGGCGGGGGCGAAGCGCAGGGCGAACGTACGGCCGAAGGTGCCGGCCTGCATCGCGAACAGCTTGAGGTCGATCATCGGGCCCACCACCAGGAACACCAGTTTGGCCGTCGCGGAGAACTGGGTGAGGGACGCCGCGACGAACGCGTCCGCCTCCGAGCAGATGGACAGCAGGACGGCCAGGACGGCGAGGGCGAGCACCGAGACCAGGGGGCTGCCGGCGGCCTCGCGCAGCCAGGTCGCCGGCACGGCCGCCTTCAGTGTGGCCGCGGCCGTCGCGCCGAGCACCAGGAAGCCGCCGGCGTGCATGACGTCGTGCCGGACCGCGCCCCAGAACGCCTCGCCCCTGGTGGCGCCCTCGTGTGCGCCGTGGGCCGGCGGGCGCAGCCAGTCCGTGCGGCCGAGCCGCTGCCAGAGCCAGCCCATCGCGCAGGCCACCAGCAGGCTCGCCGCGAACCGGGCCAGGACCATCTCCGGGTGCCCGGGGAAGGCGATGGCGGTGGCGGTCAGCACGACCGGGTTGATCGCGGGCGCGGAGAGGAGGAAGGCGAGCGCGGCGGCCGGGGTCACGCCCCGGCGGACCAGGGCGCCCGCCACCGGCACCGACGCGCACTCGCAGCCCGGCAGGACCGCGCCCGCGAGCCCCGCCACGGGTACCGCCAGGGCGGGGCGGCGGGGCAGGGCGCGCGCGAAGAAGGACGCCGGGACGAACACCGCGATCGCCGCCGACAGCAGCACGCCGAGGACCAGGAACGGCAGCGCCTGGACGGTCACGGCCACGAACACCGTCATCCAGCTCTGCATCAGCGGGGTGCCGAGCAGGCCCCGGATCGGGGACTGGGCGAGGACGGCCCCCAGCAGGATCAGCGTCAGCAGCAGCGGGGAGCTGAGCCGCCGGCCCTCGCGGTCCGGCGGCGGCCCGGGACGGTGGACGTCCGCGCCGGGCGGGGCGTCTTCGGTGATGGCCACGGGTGTTCCCTCCGGCTGCTGCTCTGCCTCCCCCTCGGTACGCGGATCCCCGCACGGGTGTTCAGGGCATTGCTGGAACCACTCAACTCCTTGGGGCAGTCTTTCCCCTCGTGGCGAGCGTTCCGTACCAAGGGGGGCCGGGTGTCCCGGCGGCACACATGGTCGTGTGCGGTGACGACGGGCTCGCGCACCGGCTGGCAGCCGAGTTGCGCGGGGTCTACGGCGAGCAGGTCACCCTCGTGGTGCCGCCGAACGAGCGCACCGTGCGGCCCCCGGTGGTCGGACGGGCCCGGGCCGCCTCGGCGGCCCTGTTCGACCGCATGGTCAGTGCCGCGGTGGGCTCCGTGGGCCGGACCGGCGGGGCGGGGCAGCCCGCGGGTCCCGCCGCCGGACACCGCCCGGACGGCGAGGGCGTGCTGGAGGCGTTCGAGCTGACGGAGGCGGTGCTCGCGGAGGCCGGGGTGGCCCGCGCCACCGCCCTGGCCCTCGTGTACGACGACGACGAGACCAACATCCGCGCCGCGCTGACCGCCCGCCGGCTCAACCCCCGTCTGCGGCTCGTCCTGCGGCTCTACAACCGGCGGCTGGGCCAGCACGTCGAGGAACTCCTCGACCAGGCCGCCGCGCTGGCCGCCGGGAGCGGCGCGGACGGCGGCGACGGCGGGGCGGGCGCGGGCGGCAGGAACGGCGGCCTGGAGGCCTCCACGACCGTGCTGTCCGACGCCGACACCGCCGCACCCGCGCTGGCCGCCACCGCCGTCGCCGGCACCAGCAAGGTCGTCCAGGCCGAGGGGCTGCTGCTGCGGGCCGTGGAACGGCCGTTGTCCGCGGAGGGGCCGGACGCCGACTCCGGGCTGTGCACCCTGGCCCTGCTGTCGGGCGGTGACCGGGCCGGTACCGACGGACCGGACGGCAGCGGGGAACAGCAGCCCCGGCTGCTGCCCGACGACGAGGAGGTCCGGCAGGCCGCCGGCCGGCAGGCTGTGGTGCTGGAACAGGTGTCCGCCACGGGTGGCGCGGAACCCGCCGCGCCCGGCCGCGGCGTGACCGGCGTACCGTCGCTCGCCTCGCTGTTCTCCCGCCGGCTGCGCTGGTCCGTGGCCGGCCTGGTGGGGTGTGTCGTCGCGCTCGCCGTCGCGCTGTGGCTGGTGACCGGGACCCATCCGCTGCGGGCCTTCTACGTCACCCTCCTCGACCTCCTCGCCATCGACGAACCCGCCCTCCGCGCGCCCCTGGGCCGACAACTCCTCCAGCTCCTCTCCGCCTTCGTCGGGTTGCTGCTGCTGCCGGTGCTCCTGGCCGCCGCGCTGGAGGCGTTCGGCACCTTCCGCACCGCCTCGACCCTGCGCAAGCCGCCCCGGGGCCTCGGCGGGCACGTGGTGCTGCTGGGGCTCGGCAAGATCGGCACCCGGGTGCTGACCCGGCTGCGGGAGCTGAACGTCCCCGTGGTCTGCGTCGAGGCCGACCCCGAGGCCCGGGGGCTCGCCACCGCGCGCCGGCTGCGGGTGCCGGTGGTGCTCGGCGACGTCACCCAGGAAGGCGTCCTGGAAGCCGCCAAGATCCACCGGGCGCAGGCGCTGCTCGCGGTGACCAGCGCCGACACCACCAACCTCGAGGCGGTGCTGTACGCGCGGACCGTACGGCCCGATCTGCGCGTCGTCCTGCGGCTGTACGACGACGACTTCGCCACGGCCGTGTACCGCACCCTCCGGGCCGCCTACCCGCAGGCGCTGACCCGGAGCCGGAGCGTCACCCACCTGGCCGCCCCCGCGTTCGCCGGGGCCATGCTCGGGCGGCAGGTGCTCGGGGCCGTCGCCGTGGAGCGCAGGGTGCTGCTGTTCGCCGCCGTCGACGTGGACGGGCATCCCCAGCTGGAGGGGCGGTCCGTGCGGGAGGCGTTCCAGGCCGGGTCCTGGCGGGTGCTGGCGCTGCTGGGGCGGGCCGGCACGCCGTCCGGACATGTGCTGGAGAAGGGGGACCGGGTGGTGGTCGCCGCCACCCGCCGGGGGCTCGCGGAACTGCGGTGAGCCTGCCGGGGTCAGGCGCTTCGTGCTGCCGGCCCCGGCCGCCCCACCCCGGTCGTTCCGGCCGGCCGCCCGGTCGCCGCACCCGGCCCGGGCCGGCCGGCGGACACGTTACGGCGTCAGGTTCCGCTGCGCGAACTCCAGTTCCAGCCTCACCTGCTTGATGCGCTCCTCCACCACCAGTGACCCGTGTCCCGCGTCGTACCGGAACACCTCGTGGGCCGCGCCGCGGGTCTCCAGTCTCTTGACGTAGTTGTCGATCTGCCGGATCGGGCAGCGTGGGTCGTTGACGCCGGCCGAGATGTAGACCGGGGCCTTGACCTGGTCGACGTAGGTCAGCGGGGAGGACGCCTCGAAGCGGTCCGGGACCTCCTCCGGGGTGCCGCCCAGCAGGGTGCGGTCCATGGCCTTCAGGGCCTCCATCTCGTCGTGGTACGCGGTGACGTAGTCCGCGACCGGCACCACCGCGATGCCCACCGCCCAGGCGTCGGGCTGGGTGCCGAGGCCGAGCAGGGTGAGGTAGCCGCCCCAGGAGGCGCCGGTGAGGACGAGACGGGCGGGGTCGGCGAGGCCGGAGGAGACCGCCCACTCCCGCACCGCGGCCACGTCCTCCAGCTCGATCAGCCCGACCCGGTGCTTGAGGGCGTCGGTCCAGGCGCGGCCGTAGCCGGTGGAGCCGCGGTAGTTGACGCGGACGACCGCGTAGCCGTGGTCGACCCAGGCGGCCGGGCCCGCCGCGAAGGAGTCGCTGTCGTGCCAGGTCGGGCCGCCGTGCAGGTCGAAAACCGTGGGCAGCGGGCCCGTGGCGCCGGCCGGCTTCTGGATCAGGGCGTGGATGCGGCCGCCCGGGCCCTCCACCCACGCGTCCTCCACCGCCACCGACGCCGGGCACGCCATGCCCGGCGGGTCCAGCACGACTCCGCCGGCCGTGGACCGCACCACCGGCGGCTCGGCGGCCGACGACCACAGGTACTCCACGCTGCCGTCGGGGCGGGCCGTCGCGCCGGAGACCGTGCCGGGCGGGGTGGGGATGCGGGTCAGCCCGCGGGACGCCAGGTCGTACCGGAACAGTTCGCTGCGGGCCTCGAAGCCGTGCGCGATGAGCAGGGCCGAACCGTCCGGATACCACTCGGCGCTGACGTCGCCGGGCAGGTCCAGGGCCAGGTCCGTCTCCTCGCCCGTCGCCACGTCCCAGACCAGCGGCTCCCAGCGGCCCCGGCGCTGGTGCCCGATGAGCAGCCGGGTGTCGCCGTCGACCGGGGCGAAGCCCAGGACCTCCAGGCCCAGTTCCTCGGTGCCGCCCCGGGTGTCGTCCAGCTCGGCGACCGTCGTGCCGTCCGGGCGCAGGACGCGCAGCGCCGCGTGCATGGCGTCGCCGTGCTCGGTGTGCTCGACGGCGATCAGGGAGCCGTCGTGGGAGAGGTCGCCGACGCCCGCCGACTCGCGGTGCCGGTAGATCTCCACCGGTTCCCCGCCCTCGCGGGCCAGGTGGACCGTCGTACCGTCCTCGTCCGTGGAGCGGCCGACGACCGCCGTGCGGCCGTCCCGGGACAGGGCCAGGCCGGCCGGGTAGGACGGGCCGAGGCCGGGGACGGCCGGTTCGTCCGCTCCGCCCGTGAAGGGCTGGCGGCGCCAGATGCCGAACTCGTCGCCGTCCTTGTCGTCGAACCACCAGATCCACGCGCCGTCCGGGGAGAGGACGCCGTCCGTCGTGCCGTTCGGCCGGTCCGTCGCCTGCCGCTGTCCGCCCGTCGCGCGGTCCCACGCGTACAGCTCGTACGTCCCCGTCGCGTTCGACACGAACAGGGAGCGGTCCGGTGCGTCCTCCGCCCAGTCGGGCAGGGACACGCGCGGCGCCCGGAACCGCTTCTCCCAGTCCGGCATGTCCGTCGTGTCCGGCGTGCCGCTCTCACTCATCGCCCCAGTCATGCGCCCATACTGCCTGGTCGCGCCGACCTTTGGGCGGCGGGTGCACCCAGCCTGTGGACAACTTCCCGGCCGCGGGCGTTCCCGCCCCCTGCGCGTCCGCCTGCCGGGGGCCGGAGCGTCCCGGACGCGGACATGAGCCGCCCCGCGGCCGAGCCACCGCGGCGGGCGCCGTACCGTGGAGGGCGTGTACCGGTTTCTGCTGACACCCCGCTGGTGGGGCATCAACGTCTTCGTGCTGCTCGCCATCCCGTTCTGCGTCTTCATGGGGTCGTGGCAGCTGAGCCGGTTCGAGGACCGGGTGCAGGACCACCGTGCGGTGACCGAGCAGGTCGCGTCCGGCCGGGACGAGGCCGCGCGTCCGCTGGCCGCGATGCTGCCCGTCGACAAGAGCACGGCGGGGCGGCGGGTCAGCGCGAGCGGGCGGTACGGGAAGCAGTTGCTGGTGCCGGGGCGGGAGCTGGACGGCAGGGGCGGCTTCTACGTCCTCACCCTGCTGCGGACCGGCTCCGGCAGGGCGTTGCCGGTGGTGCGGGGGTGGCTGCCGGGCACCGCGGACCCCGCGAAGGCGCCCGCGCCGCCCCGCGGCGAGGTCACCGTCACCGGGGCGTTGCAGGCGTCCGAGACGCCCGGGAGCAACGGGGTCGGTGCGCAGGGCGGACTGCCGGCGGGGCAGACGGGGGTGATCAGCTCGGCGGCACTGGTGAACCTGGTGCCGTACCGGCTGTACGACGCCTGGATCACGCTGGACCGCGGTGACGCGGGGATGAAGGCGGTGCCCGCGAGCGCGCCGGACGGTACGGGGCTGGACCTGAAGGCGTTCCAGAACCTCGGGTACACCGGGGAGTGGTTCGTCTTCGCGGGGTTCGTGGTGTTCATGTGGTTCCGGTTGCTGCGGCGTGAGGTGGAGGCCCGGCGGGACGCCGAGCTGGGCCTGGTGACCGAGGACCACCCGACGCCGGTGTCCAGCGGCTGACCGGCGCGGATGCGGGTGCCCGGCGGGTGCCGGGCGGGAGCGGGAACGCCCGCCGCCCGTGCGCGGGATGCCGCCGTGGCCGCCCGCGGCGCGCCCCGGCCGCCCGTCCCGCGCTCCGTGCGTACCCGCCGCGCGTCACGCCCCCGCCAGCACCCCGGTGTAGTAGACCGTCCCGGCGCACGCCCCGGACACCATCGCCGTGGCCGTCGGGGAACCCGGTGCCGCCGTGTGGGTCAGCAGGATGCTGCCGTCGGCCGGGCCGTCCTCGGTGACGAGCTGGGGTGTGGCGCCCACCGAGGCACCGGTGTCGGCCGTACCGCCCGCGGCGTCCGCGTCCTGGGTCGGCGTCGGATCCGGCGTGGGTTCGCCCGTGTCGGTGCCTCCGGTGCTGCCGCCGCCGGTGGTGGGGCAGGTCTCCGAGGGCACGAAGGCGAACTTCTCCTCGTACGCCGCGCCCGGCTGGAGGATCAGCCCGGAGACCTCCAGGGACGGGTCCGGCAGGGCCGCCGCCGCGTCCCCGGCCACATGCCGGGCAGCGATGATCTTGGCCGGGTCGGCGGCGCCCTGTGCCGTGGGCGTGACGGTGCCCGGGCCGCCGAGGGTGCAGGCGGTGCCGGAGACGTTGGCGACGCGGAAGACGCCGTAGACGACGCCCGTGGTGTCGGGCGCGTCGGCCGTGCCGGTGGCGGAGCCCAACTGGCCCGCCGTGCACAGCGGAACGCCCGGGGCGACGGTGGCCGGGGGGTTGACGCCGCCGGTGGAACCGCCGCCGGTGTGGCCGCCCTTGCCCTTCTCGTCGTGCTTGCCGGGCGTCTTGCCGGGCTTGGCCGTCGCGCCGCCGGCGTCCTTCTTGCCGCCCTTGTCGCCGCTCTTGTCCTTGCTCTGGCCGGTACCGCCCTGGGCCTGGGAGGACTGGCCGGCCATGGCGGTGTTGGGGTCGGAGCCGCCGGCGTACGAGACGTGGACGAGGGCGGGGATCGCGGTGCCGATGAACAGGGCCGCCGCGGCCATGCCGACCACGGCCTGCCGCTTGCGGGCGCGCCGCGCGGGTACCGCCCGGCGCAGGTGGTCCAGGGTGCCGGTGCTCGGTTCGATGTCGTCGACCGCCGAGTGCAGCAGTCGGCGCAGGGCCAGTTCGTCGGAGTCCGGCGTGTCCGGTCCGTCGAGTCCGTCGGGCCCGTCGGCGGGCGCGTCGGGCCCGTCGGGACGGGGGCCGGACCCCTTGGGGCCCTTGTCGTCGGGGCCGTGGTTCACAGTTCCGTTCCCAGCGTGCGTTGGCGTGTGCTCTTGCCCGTGCCGTTGTGTCGGCTCGTGCCAGGCGTAGGGCTCGTGACGTTCATGGGAGTGACGTTCATGGGAGTGGCCGTCATGCGGTTCGCCCCCTTCGGCGTGGTCTTTCATGCCGAGGCCTCCATGGCGACCCGCAGCGCGGCGACGCCCCGCGAGCCGTACGCCTTGACCGAGCCCAGGGATATGCCGAGGGTCTCGGCGACCTGGGCCTCGGTCATGTCCGCGAAGTAGCGCAGCACGAGCACCTCGCGCTGGCGGCGCTGGAGACCCTTCATCGCCTTGATGAGGTCGCGGCGCTCCAGCTGGTCGAAGGCGCCCTCCTCCGCGCTCGCCATGTCGGGCATCGGCTTGGAGAGCAGCTTCAGGCCGATGATGCGCCGGCGCAGCGTGGACCGGGAGAGGTTGACGACCGTCTGGCGCAGGTAGGCCAGGGTCTTTTCGGGGTCGCGGACGCGCTTGCGGGCGGAGTGGACGCGGATGAAGGCCTCCTGGACGACGTCCTCGCAGGAGGCGGTGTCGTCGAGGAGGAGGGCGGCGAGGCCGAGCAGGGAGCGGTAGTGCGCCCGGTAGGTCTCGGTGAGGTGATCGACGGTCGTGCCGGCGGCCACGGTCGCCGGGGTGGTCCCGGTCTCCTCGGCGCCGTCACGCTGACTGGGTATGCGGGCCGGCCGCGCTGCGGGCATGGGCGCGATCACCGGCATGCCGCCGGGCGTGCGGGGCCTGAGCGCCGCACGGGGCGGCCGCAGGGCCGTGCCGGTGCGGGCCACACTGAGTTCGAGTACCTCTGCCACGCCGGTTGGACACGTTCCCCCCCTCGGAGGTTGTACGTGCCGGGCGTCACATGTGCGACAACCGACGGTGCCTCAAGTGCCGTCATGCGTCCCGCTCTTCCCTTATGTCCCATTTGAACGGGCGTCCCCACGCCCCGATCACGGCGTCCCCACGCCAGGATCATCACGCCCCCAGGTCCCGCAAGGGTGACCGCAAAGACGCTCCCCGCCCTCCGTACGGTTGCGGAGGGCGGGGAGGCACATCCTCTGTCGTGAGGAGAGACCGGTTCAAGTGGGTCACGACCATGCTCCCGGCCACTCTTCGCACACAGATCCTACGCAGCGGGGCCGGAGAGTCTCGTTCGGACCGGACGAAAATTGCTCAGCCGCGGCCGGGCGGCTCCGCCGCGACCAGCTCCGCGATCTGCACCGCGTTCAGCGCGGCACCCTTGCGCAGGTTGTCGCCGCACACGAACAGTTCGAGCGCGGTCGGGTCGTCCAGGGCCCGCCGCACCCGGCCGACCCAGGTCGGGTCCGTGCCCACCACGTCTGCGGGGGTCGGGAACTCGCCGGCCTCCGGGTTGTCGCAGAGCACGACACCGGGCGCGGTGGCGAGGATCTCGCGGGCGCCGTCGACACCGACCTCGCGCTGGAAGCGGGCGTGGACGGTCAGCGAGTGCGTGGTAATCACCGGCACCTGCACGCAGGTCACGGCGACCGGCAGCCGCGGCAGTCCGAGGATCTTGCGGGACTCGTCGCGGACCGTCATCTCCTCCGACGACCAGCCGTCCTCCCGCAGCGATCCGGCCCACGGGACGACGTTGAGCGCGACCGGCTCCGGGAACGGCCCGGTGCCGTCCCCGACGGCCCGCCGTACGTCCCCGGGCTTGGTGCCCAGTTCGGTGCCGGCCACCAGGGACAGCTGGGCCCTGAGCGTCTCCACCCCGGCCCGCCCGGCCCCGCTCACCGCCTGGTACGACGACACCACCAGCTCACGCAGCCCGAACTCGGCGTGCAGCGCGCCCAGGGCGACGATCATCGTCAGGGTCGTGCAGCTGGGGTTGGCGACGATCCCGCGCGGGCGGGACCGCACGGTGTGCGGGTTGACCTCGGGTACGGCCAGGGGCACGTCCGGGTCCGTCCGGAAGGCGCCGGAGTTGTCGACGACGACCGCACCGCGCGCGGCGGCGACCGGCGCCCACACGGCGGCGACCTCGTCGGGGACGTCGAACAGCGCGATGCCGACCCCGTCGAAGGCTTCCTCCGACAGGGCCACCACCTCGGTCTCCGTCCCGCGCACGGCCAGCTTGCGGCCGGCCGAGCGCGGGGAGGCGATCAGTCGGATCTCACCCCAGATGTCCGCCCGCTGGGACAGGAGCTGGAGCATGACCGTGCCGACGGCCCCGGTCGCACCCACGACCGCGAGCGTCGGCCTGCCGGTCAGCGCCATCAGCGGCCGGTGCCTCCGTAGACGACGGCCTCGTCGGTGTCGGAGTCGAGCCCGAAGGCGGTGTGCACGGCGCGGACGGCCTCCGCCACGTCGTCGGCGCGGGTGACGACCGAGATGCGGATCTCGGAGGTCGAGATCAGCTCGATGTTCACGCCGGCGTTGCTCAGCGCCTCGAAGAAGGAGGCGGTGACGCCCGGGTTGGTCTTCATGCCGGCGCCGACCAGGGAGATCTTGCCGATCTGGTCGTCGTAGCGCAGCGAGTCGAAGCCGATGCCGGAGCGGTTGCGCTCCAGCGCGTCGATGGCCTTGCGGCCCTCGGTCTTCGGCAGGGTGAAGGAGATGTCCGTCAGGCCCGTGGAGGCGGCGGACACGTTCTGCACGACCATGTCGAGGTTGATGGCGGCGTCGGCGATGGTCCGGAAGATGGCGGCGGCCTCACCCGGCTTGTCCGGCACACCGACGACGGTGATCTTGGCCTCGGAGGTGTCGTGCGCGACACCGGAGATGATGGCCTGCTCCACCTGCTTGTCCCCAATCGGCTCACTGCTGACCCACGTGCCCTGCAGCCCGCTGAAGCTGGACCGGACGTGGATCGGGATGTTGTAGCGGCGGGCGTACTCCACACAGCGGTGGAGCAGCACCTTGGAGCCGGAGGCCGCCAGCTCCAGCATGTCCTCGAAGGAGATCCAGTCGATCTTCTTCGCCTTCTTCACCACGCGCGGGTCGGCGGTGAACACGCCGTCGACGTCGGTGTAGATCTCGCAGACCTCGGCGTCGAGCGCGGCGGCGAGCGCCACGGCCGTCGTGTCGGACCCACCGCGGCCCAGCGTGGTGATGTCCTTCTTGTCCTGGCTCACGCCCTGGAAACCGGCGACGATGGCGATGTTGCCCTCGTCCAGCGCGGTGCGGATCCGGCCCGGCGTGACGTCGATGATCCGGGCTTTGTTGTGGACCGAGTCGGTGATGACACCTGCCTGGCTGCCGGTGAAGGACTGCGCCTCGTGGCCCAGGTTCTTGATCGCCATCGCCAGCAGCGCCATGGAGATCCGCTCCCCGGCGGTCAGCAGCATGTCGAACTCCCGGCCGGCAGGCATCGGAGACACCTGCTCGGCGAGATCGATCAGCTCGTCCGTCGTGTCGCCCATCGCGGAAACGACGACGACAACCTGGTTGCCGTTCTTCTTCGCTTCCACGATCCGCTTGGCGACGCGCTTGATGCCCTCGGCATCGGCTACGGAGGAGCCTCCGTACTTCTGCACGACAAGGCCCACGTGCGCTCCTCGCTCGGTTCGTTTGTGTCGGCTCAGTTTAACGAGCGTCCGCATCCCACCACCGTTCTCCCGCATGGTGAGACGCCGGACGCCCGCTACCGCCACCTGCCCGGCGTGCCGCCCGGCACTCGGAACGTGCCCGGGCTCACAACCGCGCCCGGCGGCTACGTGGCCGGCCGGATGCCCAGCGGATCGCCGATCTCCTGGGCCATCACCCGGCCCGCCTCGAACTCCAGGGTCTCGTCGCCGATGGCCGCCTGGTCGGTGTCGAGGCCGTCCAGCTCCTCCAGGGGCTGGTTCAGGCGGACGTGGATCAGGACGGACTGGAGGGCGCGCAGTACCGCGGACGCCATCGGACCCCAGTTGGAGAAGTACGAGAACTGCCACCACCACAGGGCCTCGGTGGTGCGGCCCGCGCGGTAGTGGACCATCCCGTGCCGCAGGTCGGTGATGATGTCCGCGAGGTCGTCGGAGATCCGGCCGGGCACCGGCGCCTTGCGGGGCTCGTACGGGTCGAAGACCTCGGAGTAGACGTCGACGGGGTCCAGGAGGCGGGCGAAACTCTCGCGGATCCCGTCCACGTCCGGTTCGGGACCCGGGTCGGGCTCGTAGCGGTCGTCGGGGACGATGTCCTCGTGGGCGCCCAGCCGGCCGCCGGCCAGCAGGAGCTGGGAGACCTCAAGGAGGAGGAAGGGCACCGTCGAGCCGGGTTCGTCGCCCTTCGCCACCTCCGTGACAGCCACCAGGAAGCTCTCGACCTGGTCCGCGATCTGGACCACGAAGTCGTCCGGGTTCTGCGCCGAGGCGTGCAGTGTGGCGTCAGACATCTAGGAGTCGTCTCCCCTCGAAGGCGCGGCCGAGGGTCACCTCGTCCGCGTATTCCAGGTCGCCACCCACCGGGAGGCCGCTGGCCAGGCGGGTGACCTTCAGGCCCATGGGCTTGATCATGCGAGCAAGGTACGTCGCCGTGGCCTCGCCTTCCAGATTGGGGTCCGTGGCAAGGATCAGTTCCGTGACCGTCCCGTCGGCCAACCGCGCGAGAAGTTCCCGGATACGCAGGTCGTCGGGACCGACACCCTCGATCGGGCTGATCGCGCCCCCGAGCACGTGGTAGCGGCCCCGGAACTCACGGGTGCGCTCGATCGCGACGACGTCCTTCGGCTCCTCCACCACACAGATGACGGAGAGGTCGCGGCGCGCGTCACGGCAGATGTTGCACAGCTCCTCCTGTGCCACGTTGCCGCACGTCGCGCAGAAGCGGACCTTCGCCTTCACTTCCAGGAGCGTCTGCGCGAGCCGTTTTACGTCGGCCGGCTCGGCCTGGAGGATGTGGAAGGCGATCCGCTGCGCGCTCTTGGGACCGACGCCGGGCAGCCGCCCCAGTTCGTCGATGAGGTCCTGGACCACGCCTTCGTACAACGGACTGCCTTTCCTGGAGACCTTTCGGTACGTACGGTAGTCGGCACCCGCCTTCGCGTGGAAGGCGGCGGGGTCAGAACGGCAGACCCGGGATGCCGCTGCCGCCGCCCAGCCCCTGTGCCAGCGGGCCGAGCTTCTGCTGCTGGAGCGTCTGCGCGTTCTCGTTGGCCGCCTGCACGGCTGCCACGATCAGGTCGGCGAGGGTCTCGGTGTCCTCCGGGTCCACCGCCTTGGGGTCGATGCGCAGCGCGCGCAGCTCGCCGGACCCGGTCACGGTGGCCCGCACCAGACCGCCACCGGCCTGCCCGTCGACCTCCGTGTTCGCCAGTTCCTCCTGCGCCTGCTGGAGGTCCTGCTGCATCTTCTGGGCCTGCTGGAGCAGCTGCTGCATGTTGGGCTGGCCACCGGGAATCACGATCAGCTCCTCGCCGTCTTCTCCGACGTCCTTCTCGACGTCTTCTTTCTCCGTCGTGACTGAGCCTACGTGGTCCACGCGGCCATCGCCCCGCCACTCTTTCGAGTGAGAACTACGGGAGTCCTCTACCTGATCAAGACGCACTTCCGGGCGGAAAACCCGGGGAAGCCCCCTCCCCGCCACCCGTCGGGCGGTAGGAAGGTGGCCGCGCGTCGGCAGGGCATGTCACGCAATGTGACCGGTCGTGATCAGTAGGGAGTGCCGGGTGGGTCAGCCGGAGATGCAGCCCGAGGGTCCGCCTCAGGACGGGCGGGGCGAGGGCGCGGCCGGGCTGCGGCCGGGCGACCTGACCGGGCGGGCCTTCCCGCTCGGGGACTGGGCGGAACCCGCCGAACGGCTGGACGAACTGTACCGGTGGGTGGAGGACCGGGCGCTGGAGACGGCCGCGTGGTATCTGCGGGACCGGGTCCGCAAGCGGCGCTGGGCGCGGGTACTGCGGGCGGGCACGGCGGCCGGGGCCGTGGTGGGGGCGGCGCTGCCCCTGCTGGACCTCACCGGGGTGGCCGCCGGGATCGCCCCCTGGGGGTGCCTGGCCCTGCTGCTGGCGGCCTCCTGCGCCGGCGTCGACCGGTTCTTCGGGGTCACGTCCGGCTGGATGAGGGACGTGGCGACCGCGCAGGCGGTGCAGCGGCGGCTCCAGACGCTTCGGTTCGACTGGGCCTCGGAGTGCGTGCGGGAGGTGCTGGGGCCGGCGGAGGGGACGGCGAGCGAGGCGGCCGAGCGGTGCCTGTCGGTGCTGCGGCGGTTCTCCGAGGACGTCACCGAGCTGATGCGTACGGAGACGACCGACTGGATGGTGGAGTTCCGGACGGGTTCGGTACCGCTGGGGATCCAGACGGCGGTGACGTCGGTGCCGCGGCAGGAGGCCGGGGGTTCCGGCGGCCGTTTCCCCCTGCCGCCGGCGAACGGGAGCCGGCCGAACATGCCCAGACAACGCCCGCCCGAGCCACGCTAGGCACTTCGCCGGCCCGGTCACTCCTTGCTGTACGTCAGGCTTTCCCCGCCGTTCGCCTTCGACCGCTTCAGGCGCCCGTCCGGCAGCAGGGTGACCTCGGTGGCCTCGCCGGGCGAGCAGGAGGAGGCGGGCGCACCGCTGGTGACGGTGGAGGGCCCGATCTCCAGCGGCCCGCCGGCGCCGGGCTCCGCGGCGAGCGTGCCCTCGAAGACGCAGTGGTACGTCCCGCCGCCGTCGGTGGGTCCGTCCGCGACCAGCGTCAGCACGGCGTCGCCCACCTCGCCCTGCCGGAGGGTGAGTGCGCGGGTGTGGGAGCCGTCGGCGTTGTCGATGGTGGTCCGCCAGGAGCCCAGGTAGGCGTCCGGGACCGCCCCCGCCGTGGAGGCGGACGCCGACGGTGACGAGGTGGCCGGTGTGGGCGCCCCGGAGGTGGCCGGGGGCGCGGAGGTGACGGTGGGGACGGGGCTGACCGTGCCGCCGCCCTTGTCGTCGTCGCCGCTGCCGTTCTTCATCAGCGCGTACACCGTGCCGCCCGCGCCCAGCGCGACGACCAGGGCGATCACGACGAGCAGCGCGGTGGACCGCCCGTTGCGCCGCTCGGTCTCCCCCGGCGCTCCGGCGGTCGTCGGCCCGTACGGAGGGGTGTGGCCGAGCCCGCCGGCGTACGGGTTGTACGGCGGCGGTGCTCCTCCCCAGGACCCGGCGCCGGGCTGCTGGGGATATCCGTAGGCGGCGGGCGCGGGGTGCTGCTGCGGGTGCTGCTGGGCGTACGCGGGCCCGTACGCGCCGGGTACGGCGCCGAACCCGGGCGGCGCCGGCGGCGTGCCGGGCGGTGGGGCCGGGGCGGAGACGGTGGTGGGCAGATGTCCGACGCCGGCGCCGGGCACCGGCCCGGCGGGCGGAGCCGGCGGCCCGTCGGAGACGGCGGCGTGCTCGGGCGACGCACCGGCGCCCACGGAGGGCGCCCCCGCTCCGGCGCCGGACATGCCCGCTGCCGGCAGGGGCGGTGCGAGGGGGAAACCGTCCGCCGACGCGCCCGCGTCGGGCGACGACGGTCCCGGGCCGCCTTCCGGGCTCTCCACCTCCAGCAGCCGCACGGCGTGCCGTCCCAGCTGCGCGACCAGCGAACCGGGCAGCCACGGGTCCCGGGACCGCCCGTCGGCCACCGTGTCCTGGGCCCCGGTCCGCTCCAGGATCGTGTCCAGCGAGGGCCGGGCCCCCGGGTCCTTGCGCAGGCAGTCCCGGACCAGGTCGGCGATCCCCTCCGGCACCCCCGTCAGGTCCGGCTCCTCCTGGGCGATCCGGAACATCAGCGCGTGCACCCCGCTGTCGGCGCTCCCGAAGGGCGGGGCCCCGGTCGCCGCGTAGGCCAGCACGGACCCGAGGCAGAACACGTCGCACGCCGGTGTGATCCGGTCCCCGCGCACCTGCTCGGGTGCCATGAACCCGGGCGACCCGACGAGCGACCCGGTCCGGGTCAGCCCCTCACCGGCGGCGGTGGCCGTCTCCAGGGCCCGCGCGATGCCGAAGTCGATCACGCGCGGCCCGTCGATGGTCACGAGCACGTTCGACGGCTTCAGGTCCCGGTGCACGATCCCCGCCGCGTGGATGTCCGTCAGCGCGTGCGCGAGTCCCGCCGCGAGGATCCGTACCGACCGCTCGGGAAGCGCCCCGTGGTCGTGCCCGACGACCTGCTGGAGGCTCGGCCCGGCCACGTACCCGGTCGCCACCCACGGCACGGGTGCCTCGGTGTCCGCGTCCAGCACGGGCGCGGTCCAGTACCCGCCGACCCGCCGCGCGGCCCGCACCTCCTGCCGGAACCGCGCGCGGAACTCCTCCTGCTCGGCCAGCTCCGCACGGACGAGTTTCACGGCGACGGTACGTCCCCGCTCCGACCGGGCCAGATACACGTGCCCCATGCCGCCCGCGCCGAGCCGCGCCAGCAGTCGGTAGGACCCGATCCCCTGGGGGTCCCCCGCTCCCAGCTTCTCCATCCCCGCGCCGCCTTCCCCCATAGGTCGCAACAGACCGAGAATAGTGCGGGGGTGCGGCGGCGGGCGCGGGCCGCTGTCTACGGTTGCGTAACAGGCTCGCCCGGGACGTGCGCGGCCTCACCACCTGCACGCCTGCCGACGGCATGTCGACAACCTGTCGCGAAATGCCCTTGTCGACGGAACAGGACGCCGATACCCCTTCCGTATCGCGGACATCTACCCTCGGCCGCATGACCCCTCAGCCCCGCCCCGACGCCGGCGCCGCAGTGAAGGCCGCGGACCGCGCGCACGTCTTCCACTCCTGGTCCGCCCAGGACCTCATCGACCCGCTCGCCGTCGCCGGCGCCGAGGGGTCGTACTTCTGGGACTACGACGGCACGCGCTACCTGGACTTCACCAGCGGGCTCGTCTTCACCAACATCGGATACCAGCACCCCGAGGTCGTCGCGGCGATCCAGGAGCAGGCCGCGAGGATGACGACCTTCGCGCCCGCGTTCGCCGTCGAGGCCCGCTCGGAGGCGGCCCGGCTGATCGCCGAGCGGACCCCCGGCGACCTGGACAAGATCTTCTTCACCAACGGCGGCGCGGACGCCGTCGAGCACGCGGTGCGCATGGCCCGGCTGCACACGGGCCGCCCGAAGGTGCTCTCCGCCTACCGCTCGTACCACGGCGGCACCCAGCAGGCCGTCAACCTCACCGGCGATCCGCGCCGCTGGGCCTCCGACAGCGGCAGCGCCGGCGTCGTCCACTTCTGGGCGCCGTTCCTCTACCGCTCCCGCTTCTACGCGGAGACCGAGGAGCAGGAGTGCGCGCGGGCGCTGGAGCACCTGGAGACGACGATCGCCTTCGAGGGGCCGGCCTCCATCGCCGCGATCGTCCTGGAGAGCGTCCCCGGCACCGCCGGGATCATGGTTCCGCCGCCCGGCTACCTGGCCGGGGTCCGCGAGCTGTGCGACACCTACGGCATCGTCTTCGTCCTGGACGAGGTCATGTCCGGGTTCGGCCGGACCGGCGAGTGGTTCGCGGCCGACCTGTCCGGTGTCGTACCCGACCTGATGACCTTCGCCAAGGGTGTGAACTCCGGTTACGTCCCGCTCGGCGGTGTGGCCATCTCGCAGCGGATCGCCGAGACCTTCGGCAAGCGTCCCTACCCCGGCGGCCTCACCTACTCCGGTCACCCGCTGGCCTGCGCCGCCGCCGTCGCCACGATCGGCGTGATGGCGCGGGAGGGCGTGGTCGACAACGCCCGGCACCTCGGTGAGACGGTCGTCGGCCCCGCCCTCGCCGCGCTGGCGGCCCGGCACCCGAGCGTCGGCGAGGTGCGCGGCGTCGGCATGTTCTGGGCGCTGGAGCTGGTGCGGAACCGGGAGACCCGCGAGCCGCTGGTGCCGTACAACGCCTCCGGCGAGGCCAACGCCCCGATGGCCGCGTTCGCGGCCGCCGCCAGGCGGCACGGCCTGTGGCCGTTCGTGAACATGAACCGCACGCACGTCGTGCCGCCCTGCAACGTGACCGAGGCCGAGCTGAAGGAGGGCCTGGCCGCGCTCGACGCCGCGCTGACCGTGGCCGACGAGTACACCGTGTGACGCCGTGTACCGGATCCGAGGCTGCCGCCGGGCCGGTCCGAACGCGTAAGGTGACGTGCTCGTAAGTGATATGTACGCGCGTTGATCGCGCGTACGTACGAGTACGTCACCCCGGACGTGTGAGGAGAGGCACGGACCATGCCCGGTACCGGCGCCGTGACGCGCAGCACCCTGCGCCAGCAGATCGCGGACGCGCTCCGGGACGAGGTGCTGGCGGGGCGGCTGCGCCCGGGCCTGGCGTTCACCGTCAAGGAGATCGCCGACCAGTACGGCGTCTCCGCCACCCCGGTCCGCGAGGCGCTGGTCGACCTGTCCGCGCAGGGCATCCTGGAGGCCGACCAGCACCGCGGTTTCCGCGTGCCCGAGTACTCGCTCACCGACCACCGGAACATGATCGAGGCCCGCAGCCTGGTCACCGACGGCATGTTCCAGGCCCTCGTCGCGGACCACCCCGCCTTCCGCACCCCGCCGGACGACCCCCGCACGGCCGCCGCCCTGGCCACCGTGCGCCGCCGCGGCGAGGAGGCCCAGCGGGCCGCGGCCGCCGGGGACCTCACCGTCCTCGTCGGCTACGACCTGCGGTTCTGGCGCGAGCTGAGCGCCCTGTTCGGCAACCCCTACCTCGGCGACTTCCTGCACCGCCTGCGGGTGCAGTCCTGGGTCTGCGCGGTGCAGCACCTGCTCCGCCTGCCCGACCTGCGCGGCCGGCTCTGGGCCGGGCACACCGAGCTGGTCGACGCGCTGGCCCGCCGCGAGGCCGGGGCCGCCCGCGCGATCGTCGCCGCCTCCAACGCCCACGCGCTGGCACTGCTGGAACGCCTGACCAACGGGTAGGTGACCGGTACGGTCCGCGGGCGAACCACCCCGGGGCCGGACGCACTACCCTGCCCTGACACCTGCTGTCGTGCGTGACCCCGCGCCTGCCGATGCGAGGAGCCTCTTTTGGCCTGTGACCTGTGGCTGGTACCGCTCGTGGACGTGTTGTGCCACACCCCGGACAACCCCTTCGCCGAGGAACTCTCGCAGTACAACAAGGCGTTGGCCGAGTCCGGCCTGCCGCCGGTGCCGGTGTACCAGTACATGCCGGGTCTGTCCGGTGACGTCGCCCCGGTCGCCGGGTTCGACTACGACGCCCTGCACTTCCTGCGCCGCGCCCACCTGCTCCAGGTCTGCGGCCTGCCGGTGACCCCGGTGGACGAACTGGGCGGGGACTACGAGCAGTTGCTGGAGATGTTCGAGACGACCGCGCAGCAGTCGCACCTGGTCTGGCACTACGACCACGCGGGCGCGTACGTCCCCGTGGACTTCCCGCACCCGCTCTCCAACGACGAGCTGCTGGCCGGCGGCGGCCCCCTGGGCAGCTCCCAGACCCTGCTGCGCGAACTCCAGCACGTCGCCCCCGTCATCGGCATCGACCCGGCGAACCCCCCGGCGCCGCCCACCCCGCCGGCCGGCCCGACGGAACTGGAGGAACCGGCCGTCCCCGCCCCCTACGACCCCAGTCCCTTCGCGCGCGAACGCCACGTCTGGCTGGGCCTGCACGCGGCGGCGACCCGCTCACTGGCACAGGGCTCGATGATCGTCTTCAGCTGAGGCGAGAGGCCCACCGGCCGCCCCACCTGTCGGTCACCCCGGCCGCGTGGACCGACCTCCTCGCCCACGCCGCTGGGTGACCGCGGGACGGGCACGGCGTCAGGGGCAGGCGTCGGCTTCCTCCTCGGCCGGCTGTGCCGCGTCCGGGCACCGGGCACGACGCGGCGGCGCCCGCCGGTCGTGCCCGGGGGCACGTCCGGCGGGCGCCGCCCGCGACACGTCTAGAGGAACGAGTTGATCTCGATCGTCTCGTCGCGGCCCGGGCCCACGCCGATCGCGGAGATCGGGGCGCCGGACATCTCCTCCAGGGCCTTCACGTAGTTCTGGGCGTTCTTGGGCAGGTCGGAGAAGGACTTCGCCCCGGTGATGTCCTCGGACCAGCCCGGCAGGGTCTCGTAGACCGGCTTCGCGTGGTGGAAGTCGGTCTGGGAGTACGGGAGTTCCTCGACGCGCTTGCCGTCGATCTCGTACGCCACGCAGACCGGGATCTGCTCCCAGCCGGTCAGGACGTCCAGCTTGGTGAGGAAGAAGTCGGTCAGGCCGTTGACGCGGGTCGCGTAGCGGGCGATGACCGCGTCGAACCAGCCGCAGCGGCGGTCACGGCCGGTGGTGACGCCCCGCTCGCCGCCGATACGGCGCAGCGCCTGGCCGTCCTCGTCGAACAGCTCCGTGGGGAACGGGCCGGCGCCGACACGGGTGGTGTAGGCCTTGAGGATGCCGATCACGCGGCTGATCTTCGTCGGGCCCACGCCGGCGCCGGTGCAGGCGCCGCCCGCGGTCGGGTTCGAGGAGGTGACGAAGGGGTACGTGCCGTGATCGATGTCCAGGAGGGTGCCCTGACCGCCCTCGAACAGGACGACCTTGTCGTCCTCCAGCGCCTGGTTCAGCACCAGGACGGTGTCGGCGACGTACGGCGCGAGCTTCTCCGCGTACGTCAGCAGCTCCTCGACGACCTGGTCGACGGCGATGGCCCGCCGGTTGTAGAGCTTGGTGAGGATCTGGTTCTTGACGTCGAGGGCCGCCTCCACCTTCTGGGTGAGGATCGACTCGTCGTACAGGTCCTGGACCCGGATGCCCACGCGGTTGATCTTGTCGGCGTAGGTCGGGCCGATACCGCGGCCGGTGGTACCGATCTTGCGCTTGCCGAGGAAGCGTTCCGTCACCTTGTCGACGGTCACGTTGTACGGCGTGATGATGTGCGCGTTACCACTGATCAGGAGCTTGGACGTGTCAACGCCACGCTCGTTCAGACCGCTCAGCTCGGAGAGCAGGACCGACGGGTCGACGACGACACCGTTGCCGATGACCGGCGTACAGCCGGGCGACAGGATTCCGGAAGGAAGGAGGTGGAGTGCGTACTTCTGGTCGCCGACGACCACCGTGTGGCCGGCGTTGTTGCCACCCTGGTATCGCACCACATAGTCGACGGAGCCACCGAGCAGGTCCGTCGCCTTTCCCTTGCCTTCGTCACCCCACTGAGCACCGAGCAGCACAAGTGCGGGCACGCGCGTACACCCCTTCCGGGCGGGGCATGTCCAAGGTCGGGGGCGTGGGCGTAAGGTTCACCGCCGCGTGCCACAGCGACCGCCGTTGGTCGCACAACCGTCGGACCGGATGCCCCGGAATAGACGAAGCCCCTGGCGCAATAGCGCAAGGGGCTCTTGCACAAAGATGCTACCCGAGGAAGCGAGGCAGGACCGAGGTGGCGACTTTCGCGAAGTCCGATCAGCTGCTTGTGATCATCGATCCGGCGGCCCGGCAGACGGACGGAGAGTCCGTGCGGATCGCGAAAGACGTGCTCAGCGCGGGTGCGGCGGCCAAGGTGTGCCTGCCGGAGGGGCCGGAGGAATTCGCCCGCGCGCTGGGCCGAAGGGGGTCGCGGCGGCCGGTGGTGATCGGTGACGGCCGGGCTCTGGTGCGGACCGTCGCCCTGCTGCACCGGCAGCGGGAGCTGGCCGGGTGTGTGCTGTCGGTGGTGCCGGTGGGGGACAGCGCGCTCGCCGAGTCGCTCGGGGTGCCCGCCGGGACGGTGGCGGCCGCGCGGGCCGTGCTGGACGGGGCGGAGCGGCGGCTGGACCTGCTGGTCGACGACAGCGACGGGGTGGTGCTGGGGACGCTGGGCATTCCGCCGGCGCCGGTGCGGGTGGCCGCCGCCCAGCCGATGCACGTCTCCGTGGGCCGGCCCTGGTTCCGCTCCCTGGTGCGTCCCCTGGCCCCGCGTCCGCTCCGGCTGCCCGCCGTGCCCTCCCCGGGGCCCACGCGGCTGAGGGTGGAGGTCGACGGCGAGACGCTCGTGGACCTGGACCAGCCGGTGGAGACGGTCTCGGTGACCCCGGGCGCCCGCGGAATGGCGGACGTGGAGGTCCGCCCGCTGTCGGTGGGCGCGGCGGCGGCCCCCCTGCTGACCTCAGGCCACACGGTGACGGTCACCGGGGCGGACTTCCGCTACCGGGCGGACACGGCGGTGGCGGGGCCGGTACGGCGGCGGACGTGGCGGGTGGAGGAGGGGGCGTGGGGGTTGGTACTGCCCCGCCACACCTTCGCCGACGGTCCGCTGACGATGCCGGACATCTGACCCGCGCCGGCCCTTTCCCGCCCGGTGTGCCGCCTCGCGCGGACGTGGTCAGCCGATCTCCACGCTCAGCCCCCGCAGGCCCCTGATCACGAAGCCCGGCTTGCGTTCCGGTTCCGCCGCCAGGGTCAGCGTGGGCGCCTGCCGGAGCAGCGCCGACAGGGACGCGGCCAGCTCCATGCGGGCCAGCGGGGCGCCGATGCAGTAGTGGATGCCGGCGCTGAAGGAGACGTGCGGGTTGTCAGCGCGGGTGAGGTCCAGGCGGCCGGGGTCGGCGAAGACGGCCGGGTCGTGGTTGGCGGAGCCGAAGAGCATGGCGATCTCCGCGCCCCGGGGGATCGTGGTGCCGTCGATCTCGATGTCGTCCAGGACCCAGCGTTCGAAGAGCTGGAGCGGGGTGTCGTAGCGCAGCAGTTCCTCGACCGCGGCCGGAATCAGATGGTGGCCGGCGCGTAGGGCCGCCAGCTGGCCCGGGTTGCGGAACAGGGCCCACCAGCCGTTCACCGTGGCGTTGACCGTGGCCTCGTGGCCGGCGTTGAGCAGCAGGACCACCGTGGAGATCATCTCCTGTTCGGTGAGGCGGTCGCCCTCGTCGTGGGCCGCGATCAGGCCGGAGACCAGGTCCTCCCCCGGCTCCTCGCGGCGGGCGGCGATCAGCTCGCGCAGGTAGTCCGAGAACTCCACCGACGCCCGTACCGCCCGCAGGGCCGTCTCCCGCGGCGGGTTCAGCTCGTACATCCCGCAGATGGCCGCCGACCAGGGGCGCAACTGCCCCCGGTCCGCCTCCGGGATGCCCAGCATCTCGGCGATCACCGCGACCGGCAGCGGTTCCGCCACGTCCGTCAGCAGATCGCCGCCGCCCTCCCGGACGAGACCGGCGACCAGGTCGTCCGCCAGCCGGTGGACGTACGGCTTCAGCCGCTCCACCGTGCGCGGGGTGAACGCCTTCGACACCAGGCGCCTGATCCGGGTGTGGTCCGGCGGCTCCAGGTCGAGCATCCCGTGGTCGTTGAGGGTGTGGAACGGCTCGTGCTCCGGTGGCGGCGCGCTCCGGCCGAACTCCTCGTGCGAGAAGCGGTGCCGGTAGGTGCGGCCGAGGCGGCGGTCGCGCAGCAGCGCCGAGACGTCCGCGTGGTGCGGGACCAGCCACTGGTCGGTCGGCTCGTACCGGATCACCCGGCCGCGCGCCCGCAGCTCCGCGAAGGCCGGGTACGGGTCCGCGACGAACGCCGGGTCCCAGGGGTCGAAAGCGAGGTCGGTGGGGCCTGCCATGCGGGGACGCTAACGCGTGGGGCGGCATCTGACCAGGGGTGACGTTCTCCGGCCGGGCGCGGGCTCCCGGCCGGGGCTTCCGGCCGGGGCTCCCGGCCGGGCACGGGCGGCGGAAAGAGGCCCGGCGGTGCGGCGCGGACCCCGTCAGCCGGGCGTGACCAGCCGCGCCTCGTACGCGAACACCGCCGCCTGGGTGCGGTCCCGGAGGCCGAGTTTCACCAGCACGCGGCTCACATGGGTCTTGATCGTCGACTCCGCCACGACCAGCCGCTCGGCGATCTCCGCGTTGGACAGGCCCTGGGCGATCAGGACCAGCACCTCCGTCTCGCGTTCCGTCAGCTCCCCGAACGCCGACCGCGCCGCCGGCGTCAGGCGCGGTGCCTCGGACAGCCGGGAGAACTCGGTGATCAGCCGCCTGGTGACCGAAGGCGCGAGGAGGGCCTCGCCGGACGCCACCACCCGGACGCCGTCGGCCAGCTGCCGGGCCGAGGCGTCCTTCAGCAGGAAGCCGGAGGCTCCCGCCCGCAGTGCCTGGTAGACGTACTCGTCGAGGTCGAACGTGGTCAGCACCAGCACCTTCGCCGCCGCGTCCGCGGCCACGATCTCGCGGGTCGCCTCGATCCCGTTCAGCTCCGGCATACGGATGTCCATCAGCACCACGTCCGGGGCCAGCCGCCGCACCTGGTCGACCGCCTCCCGGCCGTTGACGGCCTCGCCGACGACCTCGATGTCCGGCATAGCGTTCAGCAGGACCGAGAAGCCCTCGCGCACCATCATCTGGTCGTCGGCGATCAGCACGCGAATGGTCATGCCCCACCCTCGTTCACGGCCGCCGGCACCGGCAGGAACACCGTCACCTCGTATCCTCCGTCGGCCGTCGGGCCCGCCGTCATCTCGCCGTCCAGCATGGAGACGCGTTCCCGCATGCCCGTGATGCCGTGCCCGGCGCCGGGCGAGGGCTTGACGAGGTGCGGGGCCGGCGGCGGGTCGTTGACGACGCGCAGGCCCAGGCCGCCGAGGACGTACGCGACCTCGACCCGCGCGTCCGCGCCCGGCGCGTGCCGCAGCGTGTTGCTCAGCGCCTCCTGCACGATGCGGTACGCCGACAGCTCCACGCCCTGCGGCAGTTCCCGCACCGCGCCGGTCACCGTCCTGGTCACGTCCGAACCGGCCTCCCGCACGTTGGCGAGCAGCCCGTCCAGGTCGGCGAGGGTGGGCTGCGGGGCGTCCGGCGCCTCGTGGTCCTCCGCGCGTACGACGCCCAGCACCCGGCGCAGCTCGGTCAGGGCCGCCACCGCGTTCTCCCGGATGGTGACGAAGGCCTTCTCCAGCTCCGGCGGCGGATTCTCCACCCGGTAGGGCGCGGCCTCCGCCTGGATGGCCACCACCGACATGTGGTGGGCGACCACGTCGTGCAGCTCACGGGCGATGGTCGTGCGCTCCTCCAGCAGCGTGCGCCGCGAACGCTCCACCGCGGTGACCGTCTGCTGCGCGGTCACCTCCCGCTGGGCCTGCCGGCGGATGTGCCGGACGGTGACGGCCAGCAGGACCAGCGCGGAGACGACCAGCATCGGGCCCACGTCGGTGCCGTCGTGGTCCCAGCCGAAGACGGCGTCGGCCCACACGCCGTACAGAGCGGTCAGCGCCCACATCCAGGCCGCCGTGCGCGGGCGGGTGCGGACCGCCACGACCGTGAGCACCAGCAGATGGGACACGAAGCTGCCCGGAAGCCACGGCCAACTGCCCCAGCTGCCGCCGATGACGGCGGTGGCCGCGGTCGCCGCGAACGACAGCCAGAACGCGCCGACCGGGCGCACCAGCGTCAGCAGGACCGGGGCCAGGGCCAGCAGTCCACCGAGGACGGACGGCCCGCCCACGTCCGTGTGCACCGCTCCGACGAGCAGCGCCACCAGCCCGCCGGCCACCACCAGCGCGTGCGGGGTCCAGACCGCGTACGTCCGCGGCCGGCCCGGCAGGTGGCGGGTCAACGGGCCGTCCACGGCCGCGCGGGGCAGCGGACGGTAGGCGAAGGCGTCATGGAACAGGTCCTGCCACAGCCCGCGCAGAGCATCCGCGGCCAGCCGGAACTCCGGACTGCGGGGCCTGCCGGACACGGACGGCCTCATCGGCTGCGTGTGCGTCGTCTCGGTCACGAAAGAACGGTAGGCCCAGGCGGGAACGCGGTCGTCAGCAGTGAGGGGGGTTCTCGGGGGTCCACCTGAAGTACTACCGGGCGCGGGAACCCGGGGCCGGGGGTGGGCCGGGGGCCAGTGCTCAGGAGCCGGGGCCGGGGGCCGGCGGGGGCGGGGGGAGGCCCGGGGGTCGGGGGCGGGGGGCGTGAAGTCGCAAGCGGCAGGCCAGGGGGCCGGAGGCGGAAGGCGGAGCGGCGAGCCAGGGGCCGGGTGGGAGAGCCGGAAGGCGGGAGGCGGCTTTGCCTGGGTCGGGGAGCACCGCCGCCGGGATTGGAGGGCCGATGCGCCGGAGGGCCGAAGCGCCGCGGGTCCTCGGGAGGCCGGGGACCGGGCCGTAACGCCGGAAAGCCGGGGCAGGACGCCCGGAAGGCCGAAGGGCCGCGGGCCGGAGGCCCGGACCGGAGGCCGGAAAGCCGGAGCCGGGGGCCCTGGCCGGAGCCGGAGGCCGGAGCGGGGGCCGCATGGCCGAGGGATGGAGGCCAGAACAACGGGCCGGCAGCCACAGGCCGGGACCGGCGCCCAAGAGCCGGAGCCGGGGCGCTGGAGCGCGGGGCCGCATGGCCGCAGGGCCGGAGGCCAGGGCCACAGGCCGGAAAGCCGCAGGCCGGGACCGCAGGGCCGGAGGCCAGGACCACATGCCGGAAAGCCGCAGGCCGGGACCGCAGGACCGAAAGCCGGGGCCGCATGGCCGCATGACCGGAACCGGAAGGCCGGGCCGGAGCCGGAAGGGGGCGGAGCCGGAGGGGCGGGCCGGAACCGGAAGGCCGGGGCGGAACCGGAAGGCCGGGGCGGAACCGGAAGGCCGGGGCGGGGTGGGTCAGTGGCTGGATGGGCGGACCAGGCCGGACTCGTAGGCGAAGACCGCCGCCTGGGTGCGGTCCCGGAGTCCCAGTTTCACCAGGATCCGGCCCACATGCGTCTTCACGGTCTGCTCGGCCACGACCAGGCGCCCGGCGATCTCCGCGTTCGACAGGCCCTGGGCGATCAGTGCCAGCACCTCCGTCTCCCGGTCGGTCAGTTCGCCCACGCGCTGCCGGAGCGGGGGCCGCGGGGAGCCGTCCATCCGGGAGAACTCCGCTATCAGCCGGCGCGTGATGCCGGGGGCCAGCAGGGCGTCGCCGGCGGCCACGACCCGGACCGCCTCGGCGAGCTGGTCGGCGGAGGCGTCCTTGAGGAGGAAACCGGAGGCCCCCGCGCGCAGCGCCTCGTACACGTACTCGTCCAGGTCGAACGTGGTCAGCATCAGGACCCTGATGCCCGGGTGGTCCGCGGTGATACGGCGGGTCGCCTCGATGCCGCCGAGTTCGGGCATGCGGATGTCCATCAGGACGACGTCCGGGGTCAGTTCGGCGACCCTGGCGATCGCGTCCCGGCCGTCCACCGCCTGTCCCACCACCTCGATGTCCGGCCGGGTGTCGAGCAGTACGGTGAAACCTTGCCGGACCATCTGCTGGTCGTCGGCGATGAGTACGCGGATGGTGCCGCTCGTCATGCGGTCGGTTCTCCTGACGGGGTCGGGGTCGGGGTCGGGCCGGGCGGGAGCGTGGACGGCGTGCCGTCCCGGGGCAGGAAGGCCGCCACGGTGAAGCCGCCGGCCGGGGTGCCGGCCGCCGTGACGGTGCCGCCGAGCATCGCCGCCCGCTCCCGCATGCCGAGCAGCCCGTGCCCGGCGCCCGCGGAGGGCGGCCCGGGGTGCCGCGGACGGGAGTTGGTCACCGCCAGGCGCACACCGCCCCTGAGGTGCGCGACCTCGACCCGCACCCGGGATCCCGGCGCGTGCCGCAGGGCGTTGCTCAGCGCCTCCTGCACGATCCGGTACGCCGACAGTTCCACCCCCGGAGCGTAGGGCCGGGCCCTGCCCTTCACCTCGCTGGTCACGTCCAGGCCCGCCGCGCGGGTGTTCTCGATCAGCGCGTCGAGCCGGTCGAGCGTGGGCTGGGGGGCGTGGGGCGCGGCGCCGGTGCCGGGGTGTCCCGGCCCGTACGGGTCCTCGGGGTTCTCCGAACGCAGCACGCCGAGCACCCGGCGCAGCTCGGTGAGCGCCTCCAGCGCGTTCTGCCGGATGCCCGCGAGGTTCTCGACCAGCTCCGGCGGCGGTTGTTCGACGAGGTGCGGGGCCACCTGTGCCTGGATGGAGATGACCGACATGTGGTGCGCGACCACGTCGTGCAGCTCGCGCGCGATACGGCTGCGTTCCTCCAGCAGGGTGCGGCGGGCCCGTTCCTCGGCGGTGAGGGTGGTCTGCTCGACGAGTTGGGCGCGTGCCTCCCGACGGCCCCGCAGGGCGCTGCCGAGCACCACGACGACCGTGGACAGCACCACCGCGACGACCCCGGTGGGCTGGTAGTGCGCCGCGCCCCACCCGGCCTCCAGGAGGTAGGTGAGCAGCGCGGTCAGGGCCAGCGCCTCGACCGCCGCGCGGGTGCGTACCCGCAGGGCGAGCAGCAGCAGGACGAGCAGGTGGGCGATGATGCCGGCCGCGGTCCAGGGCCAGGTGAACGCCGTCCCGGACACGCTGCCCAGCCGCCCGTGGACGGCGACGGCTCCCACCAGGGTCCCCGCCATGGACAGCCACCAGCCGGCGACGGGCCGCCACAGCGCGAGGACGACCGCGCCGCCCGACGCGAGACCGATCACGAGGGCCGGCCAGGGAGCCAGGTGCCCGTTCTCCCTGAGCTGTGCGGCGTCGCCGAGCGTGACGCCGAACGCGGCCAGCCACAGCAGGCCGTGCGCCAGCCGGCGCAGCGCCAGGGATGCGGGCAGCGGTTCGGGCCGTACGGTCCACAGGTCGTCGCGCAGGATCCGCAGCCGGCGCGGTATCCAGCCCGTGAGCACCACGAACACCCGGCGGCCCCCCGTCTGCGTCACGCGCCCCACCTTAGACACGGCGCGCGATCCGCGTGGTCTCCCGGTCCGGGTCCCGGTGCGCCCGTACCACCCGCGAGCGTGCCCGCCCGGAGCGCGCGCGGCGGCCGGGGCGGGGGCGGCGGGTCCCTTCCTCGAGGGAGCGGAACGCGGTCCGGCACAGGGCCAGGACCACGGCGAAGACCGGGAGCCAGAGGAGCCGGGCCGCCACCCAGGCCGGGCCGTCGGGCAGCGTGTGCAGGCCGGGCAGGCGGCCGGCCGGCAGCGCGGTGACCGTCGTCACCATCAGCGCCGTCTGGTGCCACAGGAAGACCGTCATCGCGGACAGGTTGACCAGCGCCACCGCCGCCCAGGCCGGTGGGCGGCGCATCGCCGAGCGCAGCCGGTCGCGCAGCAGCAGGGCCAGACCGCACTGGGCCATGCCGAAGGTCACGGCCGCCAGCGTCGGCGGGTCGAGGTTGGAGACGGCGGCGCCCGGCACACCGACCATGGACGCGGGATAGCCCGCCCACAGCACGAGCGCGACCGTGGCCGCCGTGCCGCCCAGCAGCAGGGTCCGGGCCGCGCGGCGGCTCTCCAGGCCGCCGCGGGCCCAGGCCGCACCCAGGGTGAACGGGACCAGCCAGCCCGCCGCCAGGTTCACCCAGCCCAGCCAGGACGGGCCGAGGTGCAGGCCGAGGCGGAGGACGTCGACGTGCAGGACGACGGCGAGCGGCCACAGCGGGTGGAGGCGGGCGACCAGCGGGGTGGCCGCCGTCAGGGCGGCGAAGACCAGCAGGAACCACAGGGGGGAGAGGGCCAGTTTCACCAGCGTGTGGAGCGTGACGATGGAGGTGCCGGTCAGCAGCAGGGCCGTCGCCGCCACCGTCCACAGGCCGAGCAGGGCGGCGGCCGGCCGGAGCAGGCGGGTCAGGCGGGCGCGCAGCCACGCGCCGTACGGCACGCCCCGGGCACGGGCCGAGGCGTGGCCGCGGGTCGCCACGTGGCCGCCGACCAGGAAGAACACGGCCAGCGTCTGGAACGCCCAGGAGACCGGGGCCAGCCCCGGCAGGTGCTGCAGCGGGCTCGCCGTGTGCAGCGCGCCGTCCTCCGCGACCAGGGCGGTGACCAGCCAGTGGCCGAGGACGACACCGAGGATCGCGAAGGCCCGCAGGGCGTCCACCGCCCGGTCGCGGGAGGCGGGGGTGGCCGCGTCCACGCGCTGGGCGGCCCGGCGTATCGCGTGCGGCGCGCGGCGCGGGGCACGGGCGCCCGGGGCCGGCTCAGCCACGGGACACCTCCGAGGCCCTGCCGAGGGTGATCCGGGCCAGGTTGGCGAGGGCGGCCGAGCCCGGGCGGAAGTAGCCGCTGTGGCCGGCGTCGGCGGCGTCGAAGACCTGGGCGCCGAAGGCGCGGGAGACCGGGTCGGCGCCGAAGCCGACGGTGGTGAACAGGAGGTCGGCGCGGACGTGCGGGACGTGCGCCACCCAGTCGTCGCTGCCGCGGGCGGCCCAGACACGGGCGGACGTGTGCAGGCCGGTGACCGTGTCGGCACCGGTTCCGGGGCTGCCGACGAGGGCGATGTCGTCGGCGTCCAGGCCCGCGGCGGCGCGGGCGCAGACCACCGAGCCGTAGGAGTGGCACAGGAGGGAGACGCGGGCCCGGGCGGGGGCGAGGGCACGCAGCTGTCGTACGAGGGCGCGCAGGCGGGGCGCCGCCTGCTCGGCGCGGGCCGGGGTCGCCACCGCCGTACTGACCGTCTCCGGCGTCCGGTAGCCGAGCCAGGCGACGACGGCGACGCGGGTGCCGGCGGGGGCGCGGTGCCGGAGGTCCCCGTACAGGGCCGCCGCCGCCCGGTGGAAGCGCGGGTAGGTGTCCAGGGAGGTGTCCGAGCCGGGCACGAGGACCGCCACCCGGTCGGCGTGCGCCAGATCGCCGAGAACCTCCGTGGCCAGGCCCGGACCCCGGCCGTCGAAGGCGAGGAGCCGGCGGGAGCGCGCCGCCAGGGCCCGGTCGGCGCCGGCACGGTGTGTGTCCCCGTGCGCGGCGGCCATCCGGGCCGCCTCGGCGGCGTCGGCCCGGTTCGCCTCGTACGCGGACGGCAGGGCGGCCGGCGTGAGGCGGGCGAGCACGGCGGGGGCCGGAGCGGGGATCCCCGGCCGGGCCGCGCCGGCGAGGGGGACGACGAGCCCGGCGGTGAGAAGCAGGGGGAGCAGGACACGACGCCAGGCGCGCGGTGCCTTCGGGTGCGGAGCCGGTGTGGGGGGTCGTGGGGCGTCGGCGGGACCCGGGACCGGCAGGCGGGGGACGTCGGTGTGGGGTTGCCCCATGGGTGGCTTCCTCTCGGTGCCCGGCCATCGGGCTTGTCCGACAAGGAAGTTAGGAGAGCGGGACCGTCACCGGCGTCCCGCCAGGGAGCTGTCCCGCGCCGTAGCTCTCAGGTACTACGGGTATGACCGGGGCCGCCCCCGCGCGGGAGACGGCTGTGTCACCAGGCGAGTTGGGCGATCTCCTCCGCCACCACCGCACAGGCGTCCGCCGCCGGGTCGATCAGCGGGAAGTGGCCCACGTCCGCCAGGAGCGTCAGCCCGGCGATCTCCCCCGCCCTCGCCGCGGCCTCGGCGTACGACTCGGCGACCGCCGGCGGTACCACCAGGTCCGCCCGGCCCTGGACCAGGGTCGTGGCGATGCCCGTCGGGAGGAGCAGGACGGGGTCCGCGTAGGCGCGGCGCTCCGTGAACACGTCGTGTCCGCCGAGGAGTTGCCGGGACGCGTGCCCGCAGACGCCGAGTTTCTCGGCCACTTCCAGGTCCGCGATCGGCGCCAGCGCGACGACACCGCGCAGTGCCGCCGGCCCGTCGGTGCGCCAGGGGGCGTCAGCGGGGAGGACATGGCGGGCCGCCGCCCACAGGGCCAGGTGTCCGCCCGCCGAGTGGCCGGTCAGGACCGTGCGGCCCGCGTCCGCCTGCGGGAGCGCCTCGCGGACCAGGGCGGGGAGGGCGTCCATGGCCGCCGCGACGTCGTCGAGGGTGTCGGGCCAGCGGCCGGCGGGCGGCGTGTCCCCGGCCTCGGCATCCGGCTCGTGCGTCCCGGCCCCTGGTCCGGGGACCAGGGGCCGGCCACCGCGCCGGTACTCGACGTTGGCCACCGCGAAGCCCCGGCGGGCCAGATGGTCCGCGAAGGGGGTGATGTGACGGCGGTCGTGGCGGGCGCGCCAGGCACCGCCGTGCAGGACGACGACCAGGGGCGCCGGGGAGACGGTGGCCTCCGTGCCGGGGCGCGGGGCGTAGAAGTCGATCACCTGGTCGGGGTGGTCGCCGTAGGCGGCGGTGACGTCGGGGTCGACCGGGGGGTGCGAGAAGGCCGACTCCTCTTCGGCGGCGGCGCGGGCTGCGGCGGCGTCGTCCGGCATGCTCCAACCTCTCAGCGACGGAACGGGGATGGCGGACCGGGCCGGAGGGGGACGGCCGTCGGCGGGGACGGTACCAGCCCGGTGACGTGGGGGGACACGGGGATGTCACGGACGGTGAGGAGCACGCGGTGCGGTGGGAACGGGCCGGCCGGTGGCGAGGTCCGCCCGCCCCCACCGGCCGGCCCGCATGCTAGGCCAGCACCTCCGCCAGGATCCGCGCGGCCCGCTCGGTGTCCCGGAAGCCCACGTACAGCGGCGTGAACCCGAACCGGAGCACGTCGGGGTGCCGGAAGTCACCGACGACCCCGCGTTCGACGAGGCGTTTCATGACCTCGCCGGCGTCCGGGCAGCGCAGGGCGATCTGGCTGCCCCGCTCCTCGTGGCGTACGGGCGTCACGGACTCCGTCCGCCCCGGCCCGGTGTACTCGGCCACGCACCGCAGGAAGAAGTCCGTCAGGGCGAGGGACTTCGCGCGGACCGCGGTGAGGGACACCCCGTCCCAGACCTCCAGGGCGGCCTCCAGGGCCAGCATGGAGAGGATGTCCGGCGTGCCGACCCGGCCGCGCGGGGCGCCCGGCGCCGGGGCGTAGGCCGGGCTCATGCCGAAGGGGTCGGCGTGGGAGTTCCAGCCGGGCAGCGGGGAGTCGAAGCGGTCCTGGAGCGCGCTGCGCACATACAGGTACGCCGGTGAACCCGGGCCTCCGTTCAGGTACTTGTAGGTGCAGCCGACGGCCAGGTCGACCCCGTGCTCGTCCAGGCCCACCGGCAGCGCGCCCGCGCTGTGGCACAGGTCCCAGACCGCGAGGGCGCCTGCGGCGTGCACCGCGGCGGTGAGCCCGGGCAGGTCGTGCAGGCGGCCGGTGCGATAGTCGACGTGGTTCAGCAGGACCGCCGCCGTACGGGCGCCCAGCAGCCCCGGCACCTCCGCCGGGGTGACCGCGCGCAGGGTGCGGCCGGTCAGGCGGGCCGCCGACCCGGCGATGTAACCGTCCGTGGGGAAGGTCGTGGCGTCGACCAGGATCTCGGTGCGGTCCTCGCCGGCCATGCGGACCGCCGCCACGAGCGCCTTGAAGACGTTCACGCTGGTGGAGTCGCCGACGACGATCTGGCCCGGGGCGGCGCCGACCAGCGGGGCGATCCGGTCGCCGATCCGTTCGGGCGCCGTCCACCAGCCGCTCTCCTCCCAGGAGCGGATGCGCAGCTCTCCCCACTGGCGGCGGACCACGTCCTCGATCCGCCCCGGCACGTGCGCGGGCAGGGCGCCGAGGGAGTTCCCGTCCAGGTAGACCACGTCGTCGAGGACGAAACGGTCGCGCAGCGGGGCCAGCTCGTCGTCCGCGTCCAGCTTCTCCGCGAGCAGGCGCAGCTCAGACATGGGACCTCGCCGTCCACAGCTCGGGGAACACGTTCTTGCGGGCACGCTTCTCCAGCCAGGCCACGCCGGCCGAGCCGCCGGTGCCGGCCTTGGCGCCCATCGCGCGCCGGGTGGCGACGAGATGGTCGTTGCGCCAGCGCCACACCAGTTCCGCCACGTCCGTCAGCGCCTCGCCCAGCCGGGCGATCTCGTCGCTCTCGTCGTCCGCGTAGACGGCGGCCCAGGCGGCCTCCACGGCCTCCGACGGCTCGTAGCGCCGGGTGACGTCGCGGCGCAGCACGGAATCGGGGATCGCGTGGCCGCGGCGGGCGAGGAGCCGTACCACCTCGTCGTACAGGCTCGGCTCGTGCAGGGCCTTCTCCAGTTCCGCGTGGACGCGCGGGGCGCCGCGGTGCGGTACGAGCATGGACGCCGACTTGTCGCCGAGCAGGAACTCCAGGCGCCGGTACATCGCCGACTGGAAGCCGGAGCCCTCGCCGAGCGCGCTCCGGTAGCTGTTGAACTGCGCGGGGGTCAGCTGGCCGAGCGGCTTCCAGGAGGCGTTGAGGGCCTCCAGCTCGCGTACGGAACGCTTCAGCGCGGCGATCGCGGTGGGCACGTCGTCCGAGCGGAGTGCCTTCGCGGCGGTCTCCCACTCGTGCACGAGGACCGTGAACCACAGCTCCATGACCTGGGTGGTCACCAGGAAGACCATCTCTCCGGGGTCGTCGGAGAGGGTGTGCTGGAGATGGGTGAGCACGTCCGCCTTGACGTAGTCCTCGTACGGCGTCGTACCCGCGAAGTCGAGATGCGGGGTCTCGGGCTCAGTGGCCTCGGCAGGGAGGTGAGCCTGGTGGGACATCGCTGTCTCCTGTGTTGCTCCGGGTAGCGGTCCGCCCCTGCCGATGCCGGCACGGGGGCCCCGGTCCCCACACCGCATCCTCCGCATTCCCCCCGGAAACGGCAAGGCCCGCCTGCTGCCAGACGGGCCACACCGGACACAGCACCCCAGGTCAGCCCAGCGTCTGGACCGCCGTCGGCGAGGAGTCCGCCAGGAACCGCGCGCAGCGCTCGTGCTCGTCCTGCTCACCGATGACCCCGGCGGCGCGGGCGAGGGCGTGCAGGGCCCGCAGGAAGCCGCGGTTCGGCTCGTGCTCCCACGGCACCGGGCCGTGCCCCTTCCAGCCGCTGCGGCGCAGGGCGTCCAGACCGCGGTGGTAGCCCGTGCGGGCGTAGGCGTACGACTCCACGACCGCGCCGCGCTCGAACGCCTCGTCGGCCAGCTGGGCCCAGGCGAGGGAGGAGGTGGGGTGTCGCGCGGCGACGTCCGCGGGCGCGGTGCCGTCCGCCAGCAGCCGGCGGGGCTCCGGGTCGTCCGGGAGGTGGGTGGGGGGCGGACCGCCGAGGAGGTTCTCGTGAATCGTCATGGGTTCAGTCTCGCGCACGCGGGAACGGCCGGTGGCGGCCGGCCCGGACCCGGGCAGGGCGGGCGTCCGGCCCCGGGCCCACCCGGGCAGGCGATGGGCCCGGCGCCGTGACGGTCGCCGGGCCCATCGGGAAGAACCGCTTACTTGATCTTGTTGCCGGCGGAGCGGAGGTGCTGCGTGGCCTCGACGACGCGTGCGGCCATGCTCGCCTCGGCCAGCTTGCCCCAGGTGCGCGGGTCGTAGGCCTTCTTGTCGCCGACCTCGCCGTCGACCTTCAGGACGCCGGCGTAGTTGCGGAACATGTGGTCCACGACCGGACGGGTGAAGGCGTACTGGGTGTCCGTGTCCAGGTTCATCTTGACGACGCCGTTCTCCAGCGCGGTCCGGATCTCCTGCTCGGTGGAGCCGGAGCCGCCGTGGAAGACGAAGTCGAACGGGGACGCCTTGCCGAACCGGGCGGCGACGCCCTCGTTCAGCTCCTTGAGCAGCTCGGGACGGAGGACGACGTTGCCCGGCTTGTACACGCCGTGCACGTTGCCGAAGGAGGCGGCCAGCAGGTAGCGGCCCTTCTCGCCCAGGCCCAGGGCCTCGGCGGTGCGGATCGCGTCGTCGACCGTGGTGTAGAGGGAGTCGTTGATCTCGTGCGAGACACCGTCCTCCTCGCCGCCGGTCGGGGTGATCTCCACCTCGAGGATGATGTGCGCGGCGCGGGCCTGCTCCAGCAGCTCCTGCGCGATCTCCAGGTTGTCGGCGAGGGTCTCGGCCGAACCGTCCCACATGTGCGACTGGAACAGCGGGCCGAGGCCGGCGTCGACGCGCTTCTTCGACAGCGCGATGAGCGGGCGTACGTACCCGTCGAGCTTGTCCTTCGGGCAGTGGTCCGTGTGCAGGGCGATGTTGACCGGGTACTTCTCGGCGACGATGTGCGCGTACTCGGCGAGCGCGACCGCGCCGGTCACCATGTCCTTGCTGTACTGACCGCCGAGGAACTCGGCACCACCGGTCGAGATCTGGACGATGCCGTCGCTCTCCGCCTCCGCGAAACCGCGCAGCGCCGCGTTCAGGGTCTGGCTCGAGGTGACGTTGATGGCCGGGTAGGCGAACTTGCCTGCCTTCGCCCGGTCGAGCATCTCGTTGTAGACCTCGGGGGTTGCGATGGGCATCTGTCCGCTCCTTGTGTTGCGGGTGGATTCTGCGTTACGGCCCTGACCTAGACCTGGGGTGCGACGTCATCGTCGGCCCCATCTTTCCAGACACGACGTGCCGGCCGGCGCGATGGTAAGCACCCCGGCCAAGTCCAGGTCATACCGGTCCGTCAGTCCAGACCCAGTTCATTCTTCGAGAAGGCGAAACGGTACGGAACGCCCGCGCCGGCCTGGATCTTCTCGGCGGCGCCGGTCGCCCGGTCCACGATGGTCGCGACGGCGACGACCTCGGCACCGGCCTCGCGCACCGCCTCCACGGCGGTCAGCGGGGAGCCGCCGGTGGTGGAGGTGTCCTCCACGACGAGCACGCGGCGGCCCGCGATGTCCGGGCCCTCCACGCGCCGCTGCAGGCCGTGCGCCTTGGCCGCCTTGCGGACGACGAACGCGTCCAGCCTGCGCCCGCGCGCGGCGGCGGCGTGCAGCATGGCGGCGGCGACCGGGTCGGCGCCCATGGTGAGCCCGCCGACCGCGTCGAACTCCAGGTCCTCGGTCAGGTCCAGCAGCACCTGGCCGACCAGCGGGGCGGCCTCGCCGTCGAGGGTGACGCGGCGCAGGTCGACGTAGTAGTCGGCCTCCAGACCGGAGGAGAGAGTCACCTTGCCGTGCACCACGGCCTTGTCCTTGATCTGCTGAAGCAGCGCGCCACGTACGTCCGTCATGGCAGCCAGCTTAAAGGCGCCGCCAGCTCCAGGTGGTCGTCGCCTCCAGCGGCTCCAGCGGGGTGACCAGGCGCGGGTGGGTGTTCAGGCCGTTGGGCGGGCCGGTCTGCGGCTCCACGCAGACGGCCTCGGCCTGCTCGTCGTAGACCACCACCCACTCCTCCCGGCTGGTCACCGTCAGCTCCAGCTGTCCGGGCCAGGTGAGGGTGACGTCGACGCCGTCCGGCATGCCGAAGCAGTCGTCCCAGGGGCCCGGTTCCGGATCGACTCGGTGACCGGTGGGCAGGTGGTCGGCGCCGCGCTCCTCCTGCCAGGCGGGTGTGAAGTCCAGCCGCACGTCCTCGCCGCCGAGGTTGCGGTGGAACCACGGATGCCAGCCGATCTGCGCCGGGAAGGAGTCGTCGTACGTCTCCACGGACATCGTCAGCGTCAGGGCGTCCTCGGCGAGCGCGACGACCTGGGTGACGCGGCCGGTGTGCGGCCAGGGGTCGGTCAGCTCGTACGTGAGCACCGCCTCGTTCCGCGTGACGCGCGCGGTGCGCCAGGCGCCGTCGCGCGCGGTGCCGTGGATGGCGTGCGGCGGGGCGTTGAGCGGCATCCGGCGGACGGTGGCGCCGTCCAGGAAGCGGCCCTCCCGGATCCGGCCGCACCAGGGCACCATCGGGAAGCAGCCGTAGCGCTCGCCCTGCCGCAGCAGTTCCGCACCGCCGATCCGGAGTCCGCCGATACGGCCGCCGTTGCCGGGTCTTACGCTCACTTCCGCGTCGCCCGCGGTCAGCGTGATGTCTTCGTCACTCACGGGACCGACCCTACTGGGGCGATCAAGAGGGCGTGGCGCAAGCGGCTCAGCGGCGCTTGCGCAGGGCGCGGGTCAGCACGACCGCCGAGGCGAGGGCCAGCGCCGCGGCGGGGGCCGCCCAGCGCAGAGCGGCGTTGCCGGCGATCGTCTGGGGGGCCGGTACGGGGGCGTAACGGCCGCGCGGCGGGGCGTGGTCGACCTCCTCGGCGCTGCGGCCGATCATCGTCCGGCGGGCGTGCGCGGCCTCGGCCGGCGGCTCACCGGTGCCGGCGAAGTCGTCGGTGAGGCGATCGGGACACGCGTCGTCACCGCCGGGTCCGTCGTCCGCGCCGGATTCCGGCGACGACGCGAACACCTCGGCCTCGCCCACGGAACCGGGCTCGGCGCCGGGCTCCGGCTCCTGGGCCCCGTCCGTCGCCAACGCGGCCACGAAGCGGTCCAGCAGCCGTGTCGCCGCCGAGGTCACCGCCTGGGCCGGCAGTTCCGTGATGCGGCCGTCCGCGTCCGCCGTGCCCCGCACGGTGACCGTGCAGCCGCCGTCGCCGTCCGCCAGGCGCAGGGTCAGGGCGAGCCTGACCGATCCGTCGCCGCGGGCCTCGGCCGCGTCACCGTCGACGGCGTACGTGCCGTCCTCCCGGGCCGTCACCCGCAGCACGCCCCGGTAGGTGACGGAGTGTCCCCCGACGCGCAGCTTCAGCCGGCCGGCGACCGGTTCGGCACCGGCGTCCTGCTGCAGACCGGGAACCGCCCGGGCGACGCGTGCGGGGTCGGCCAGCGCCGCCCTGAGCCGTTCGGCGGAAACCGGGACGAAGACCTGGTGCTCCATGTCCGGTGAGCCTACCCAGTCCCCACGAGAACGCACCCGGCTCCGCCACAGGCATCACCCCCGCTCCCGGAACCCGTCCGCCCCGCCCGGGTCTCAGTACCGTGGATGGAGCAGGGTCGACGCCCGCAGCCCCCTGATGCGGGTACGTTCCGCCGCCTCGGCGTCCGCGGCGAGGGCCGCCCGGGTCGCGGCGGGCGGGTGGCCGGGGTCCGGCCGCAGGGGTGGTGGGGTGCGGCCCGGCGCCGCCAGGAGGAAGCCCCAGTCGTGCGGGGTGCCCGAGTCGTCGCCGAGGACCCGGTAGGGCGAGGTGGCGAAGCCGGCCGCGCGGAGTGTCGTGGCGACGGTCCAGAAGGTGCGGGGCCGGCTGGTGACGGGCCCGGCGTGCACCACCAGCCGGCCGTCCGGGGCCAGGACCCGGCGGGCCAGGCCGTAGAACTCCTGGGAGTACAGCTTGGAGCCGGCGGTGATGCCGGGGTCGGGCAGGTCGGCGACCACGACGTCGTACCCCGGCCCGTGCGCCCCCCGCAGCCAGGTGAGCGCGTCGGCGGTGGTGACGTGGACGCGCGGGTCGGCGAGGGCGGACCCGTTGGCGGCGGACAGGCCGGGATCGCGGCGGGCGAGGTCGACCAGGCCGGGGTCGAGTTCGACGACGTCGACGCGGCGCACCCCGCGCCGGCGCAGCACCTCGCGGGCGGCCAGGCCGTCGCCGCCGCCCAGGATCAGGACGCGCGCGTGGGGGCCGGCGAGGGCGGGGTGGACCAGGGCCCGGTGGTAGCGGGACTCGTCCCGGCCGCCGGCCCGGAGCCGGCCGTCGAGGTAGAGGCGAAGGGGCCGGCCGCCGGTCCCGCCGGTCAGGACGACCTCCTGGACCCCGGTCCGCACGGCCACCCGGACGTCCGTGCCGTACACGGCGCGGCGGGCGGCCCGCTCGAAGTCGCCGGCGAGGGCGGCGGCGGTGGCGAGGATGCCGAGGACGAGGAGGCCGGCGACGAGGAGGGTCCAGCGGGCGCGGCGGGTGAGGTCGCGGCGGAAGAGGCCGAGGACGAGGGCGCCGCCCGCGACCATGTTGACCGTGCCGGTGAGCAGCGCGCCGGTCAGCTGACCGAGGAACGGCAGGAGCAGGAACGGGAAGGCCAGGCCGCCGACGAGGGCGCCGACGTAGTCCGCGGCGAACAGGTCGGCCACCGCGCCGCCCGCGTCCTGCCGGCGGATGCGCTGGATCAGCTCCATGAGCAGCGGGACCTCGGCGCCGATGAGCAGGCCGATGGCGAGGGAGAAGGCGACCAGCAGACAGCGCGGGCCACCGGCCCACATGCCGCCCCAGCCGCCGGTCCAGGCGAACACGGCGTGCAGTGCCATGGCGCTGCACCCGCCGACCAGGGCGAGGGCCGACTCGACCGCGCCGAACCCGGCGGCCGCGCGCCGGCGCAGCCGTTTGGCGCCGAGGGAGCCGATGCCCATGGCGAACACCATCACGGACAGCACGACGGAGGCCTGGGTGACCGAGTCGCCCATCAGGTACGAGGCGAACGCGACGAGTTCCAGCTCGTACACCAGTCCGCAGGCCGCGCAGACGAACCCGCACACGAGGACCAGGAACCGCCCGGTGCCGGGCCGGACGGGCAGCGGTGCGGGGCCCGCCCAGGAGGGCGGGGCGCCCGGGGGCGCGGGGGCGTGCGTATCGATCACGCTGCGACGTTACGTCACTCACCGGGCACGCTTCGTCACCCACACGTGTGGATCCGACGGCAGTCGACGCGTCCGGGGTTTATCCCACCCGGGACCGGTCCCGGCCCGGTCGGCCCGCCGTCACGCGGGCACCGACCCGGGTCCGGGTGGCCACCAGCTGTCCGTCCTGCGGGTAGGCGTGCCAGGTCCGCCAGTGCACCTGGCCCTCCTGCCGCTGGGCGAGCATCGCGGTGAAGGCGTGCGGGCTGCCGGGGAAGACGCCGGCCAGGCCGTGCGGATGCTCGGAGACGAGGGCCAGCAGTTCCTGGGCACGGCGCTCGAAGGAGTCGGGCGTGAGGACCTCGACGCGGGCGGCGAACTCGTACTCCCAGTCGCCGACGCGCTTGGCGACGCCCAGCGGAAGCGGGGTGCTGGAGCCGGGGAGGCACGCGACGGTCTCCGAACAGTTGCTCCTCTCGTCCTCGAGGAGGATCTGGTGGGACGCGCCGAGCAGTCGCAACTGAAGCTTGGCTCCGCTGAGTTCGAGGTCGAGGGCGGCGAGGGCGGGCAGCGGTTCGCGTCCCAGGGCCCAGGCCAGGTCGGCAGCCCGTGTATCGGTGTATGAGGTGTTCAGGGTCGTGAGCATGGGTCGGCTCCGCTAACGCGCAAGGAGGGGGAGATCTGCCTGTCAGTCCAGTCGGCCCGGCCGCGGGGAGGGGCCGGGGGGACGCCCGGGGGGCTGCGTCGGCGTTGTAGAGAGAACCACGAACTGTGGTGACACCACAGCGTTTTTGCCCAACTCCGCCGGGTTTCCATCCCTCAGGGGGCTACACAGCTCAACTGTTCAAACACGGTGTACGACAGGCGCACGACCGGAACGGGCGAACGCCCGCCGGATGTTCGTGTCCGGCGGACGTCCCGGTGCGGCCCGGATGCGGTCCCCCCGCTACCGGGAGCTCAGCTGCCCCGTGTCAGCTGCCTCCCCCGCATCCGCCCCCACCGCCGCACGACGAACCTCCGCCGCACGACGAACCGCCGCCGCAGGAGGAGTGGCCACCGCCGCAGGAGTGGCCTCCGTGGTGGCCTCCGTGGTGGCCGTCTCCCCCGGACGACGCGCCCAGCCCGCCGGCCCACCAGCTGCCGCCGTCGGACGACGACGATGACGAGCGGGACGGCCGGCCGCGCCCGCCGCCCTTGCCGAGCGACAGCCCGGACTGCCGGTTCCGGCGGTTGCGGCCCGCCACCCGCGCGCTGATCAGCACTGCCGCCACCACCAGGATGATGCCGATGACCATGGCGTCACCCTCCTTCCGTTCCCCCGAAGCGGCCCCCCGTGGGCGCCTCGCCGTTGCCGCGCCTGGCGCGGTGACCGGGAGATGCCCAGCCGGATCCGCGCGCAAAGCAGAGTTGAGGAAGTCCAGAGCTTGGGCGGAGGATGACCGTCATGACCTCCAGCGCACGCCCCCACCTCAACCGCCGGCTCGCCGCGTTCGGGACGACGATCTTCGCCGAGATGTCGGCGCTCGCCGTGGCGACCGGGGCGATCAACCTGGGCCAGGGTTTCCCGGACACGGACGGGCCCGAGGAGGTCCGGGAGGCCGCCGTACGGGCGCTGCGCGACGGCCGCGGCAACCAGTACCCGCCGGGCCCGGGCGTCCCCGAACTGCGCTCCGCGGTCGCCGCGCACCAGCAGCACCGGTACGGCCTGTCCTGGGACCCCGACACCGAGGTGCTGGTCACGGCGGGCGCGACGGAGGCGATCGCGGCGGCGCTGCTGGCGCTGGTGGAGCCCGGGGACGAGGTCGTGGCCCTGGAGCCGTACTACGACTCGTACGCGGCGAGCATCGCGATGGCCGGCGGCACGCGGGTGCCGGTCACCCTGAGGCCGCAGGGGGGACGCTTCCGGCTCGATCTGGACGAGCTGCGCGCGGCCGTCACCGGCCGCACCCGGCTGCTGCTGCTCAACACCCCGCACAACCCGACCGGCACGGTTCTCACCCGCGCGGAACTCGCCGCGATCGCCGAGCTGGCGGTGGAGCGGGATCTGCTGGTGGTGACCGACGAGGTGTACGAGCACCTGGTCTTCGACGGCGCCGAGCACCTGCCGCTCGCCGGGTTCCCCGGGATGCGCGAGCGCACGGTGAGCATCGGCTCGGCCGGCAAGACGTTCTCGTTCACCGGCTGGAAGGTCGGCTGGGTGACGGGGTCGCCGGAGCTGGTCGGCGCGGTCCGCGCGGTGAAGCAGTACCTGACGTACGTCGCCTCGGGGCCCTTCCAGTACGCGGTCGCCGAGGCCCTCGCCCTGCCCGACTCCTACTTCGAGGAGTACCGCCGGAGCATGCTGGCCCGCCGGGACATCCTGGCGGAGGGGCTGGCGGCGGCGGGCTTCGAGGTGTTCCGGCCGGCCGGCACCTACTTCGTCACCACCGACATCCGCCCCCTCGGCGAGAAGGACGGGTTCGCCTTCTGCCGCGCCCTGCCCGAGCGCGCGGGCGTCGTGGCCGTACCCAACGCGGTCTTCTACGACGACCGGGAGGCCGGGGCGCCCTTCGTGCGGTTCGCGTTCTGCAAGCGGGAAGAGGTGCTGCGAGAAGCGGCACAGCGGCTGCGGGCCATGTGAGCGCGGTCCGGGGGCCGCCGCCCCCGGACCTCGCGGACCGGGTTACTCCCCGTCGTCCTCGGGCTTCTCCGCCTCGTCGACCTCCTGCTCCAGGCCGAGCTGCTCGACCAGCCACTTGTCGAACTCGATCGCGGCCCGCACCCAGCTGACCGTGGAGGAGACGAAGTGGTTGATGTCGACGCCCGTGCCGATCAGCATCTGGGCCTCGCCGATCAGGCGGACGGTGCCGTCGTCGTGGGTGTGGGTGTACACCTTGGGCCACAGGGTGCGGCGGTTCCAGTCGTCGATGGACTCCAGCAGCTGCGGCTTCTCGTCGATCGGGTGGGGACGGTCGTAGAACGTCCGCACCGAGAAGATCGCCTGTTCGGCCTCTCCGCGGAACATGAAGTAGGTGCGGAACTGCTCCCACGGCGCCGCGAGGTCACCCTCCTCGTCGACGACGTACTTCAGCTCCATCTGCTCGAGAAGCTGCTTCACCAGGTCCTGATCCGGGAGGACGGGGCCCGCCGGTCCTTGGGGCTGCGGTTCGGGCTGGCCCCCGAAATTAGGAATCGAGGACGGGTCGATGCTCACCGTGTTTTTCCCTTCATGCGGATGCCGCCATCCTCCCCCATGCGGGGAGGGGGGTGGCAAGCCCTGACGGGGCCTGTCAGCCCGTGGCGGACATGATCCGGCAGGGGATGCCGTGGGCGGTGACGCGGGGGTGCGCCCGTACGCCTGTCCGAGTGAACCCCGGGCGCCCGCCGAAACGCGAAGGTCCCCTCTCCCGGCGGGTCCGGGACAGGGGACCGTACACATGTTCTACAGGGTCTTGCCGGTGGCGGGGCCGACCAGCAGGCCGTCCCCGGAGCGGTCCACGCGGACCGTGTCGCCGTCCTTGACCTCGCCGGACAGGATCTCCCGGGCGAGCCGGTCCCCGATCGCGGTCTGCACCAGGCGGCGCAGCGGGCGGGCGCCGTACGCCGGGTCCAGGCCCTCCTCCGCCAGCCAGGCCAGCGCCGGCGGAGTGATCTCCAGCGTGAGCCGGCGTTCGGCGAGCCGCCTGGCCAGCCGCTCGATCTGCAACCGGGCGATCCGCTCCAGTTCGGGCTTGGTCAGCGCCGAGAAGACCACCAGGTCGTCCAGCCGGTTGAGGAACTCCGGCTTGAAGGAGCTCCGGACGACCTCCAGCACCTGCTCCTTCTTCTCCGTCTCGCTGCGCAGCGGGTCGACCAGGAACTGGCTGCCCAGGTTGGAGGTGAGCACCAGGATGGTGTTGCGGAAGTCGACCGTGCGCCCCTGACCGTCCGTCAGTCGCCCGTCGTCCAGCACCTGGAGCAGGATGTCGAAGACCTCGGGGTGGGCCTTCTCCACCTCGTCCAGCAGGACGACGCTGTACGGGCGCCGCCGGACCGCCTCGGTGAGCTGGCCGCCCTCCTCGTAGCCGACGTACCCGGGGGGCGCGCCGACGAGCCGGGCCACGCTGTGCTTCTCGCCGTACTCCGACATGTCGATGCGGACCATCGCCCGCTCGTCGTCGAAGAGGAAGTCCGCGAGCGCCTTGGCGAGTTCGGTCTTGCCGACTCCGGTCGGGCCGAGGAAGAGGAAGGACCCGGTGGGCCGGTCGGGGTCGGCGATCCCGGCCCGCGAGCGCCGTACGGCGTCGCTCACGGCCCGTACGGCCTCGCCCTGGCCGATGAGCCGCCTGCCCAGCTCCTCCTCCATGCGCAGCAGCTTCTGCGTCTCGCCCTCCAGCAGGCGGCCGGCGGGGATGCCGGTCCAGGCGGCGACGACGTCGGCGATGTCGTCGGAGCCGACCTCCTCCTTGACCATGGTGTCCCTCGTGACCTCCTCCTCGGCCTGGGAGGCGGCTTCCAGCTCCTTCTCCAGCTGCGGGATCTCGCCGTAGAGCAGCTTGGCGGCGGTGTCGAAGTCGCCGTCGCGCTGGGCACGTTCGGCCTGCCCGCGCACGTCGTCCAGGCGTTCCTTCAGCTCACCGACCCGGTTGAGGGACTGCTTCTCCTTCTCCCAGCGGGCGGTGAGACCGCGCAGCTCCTCCTCCTTGTCGGCGAGATCGCGGCGCAGCTTCTCCAGGCGGGCCACGGAGGCCGGGTCGGTCTCCTTGGCGATCGCCAGTTCCTCCATCTTCAGCCGGTCGACGGCGCGCTGGAGTTCGTCGATCTCGACGGGTGAGGAGTCGATCTCCATGCGCAGCCGGGAGGCGGCCTCGTCCACCAGGTCGATGGCCTTGTCCGGCAGGAAGCGGGAGGTGATGTAGCGGTCGGAGAGGGTGGCGGCGGCCACCAGCGCGCTGTCCGCGATCTGCACCTTGTGGTGGGCCTCGTACCGGCCCTTGAGGCCGCGCAGGATCGCGATGGTGTCCTCGACGCTCGGCTCGGCGACCAGGACCTGCTGGAAGCGGCGCTCCAGGGCGGGGTCCTTCTCGATCCGCTCCCGGTACTCGTCCAGGGTGGTGGCGCCCACCATCCGCAGCTCGCCGCGGGCCAGCATGGGCTTGAGCATGTTGCCCGCGTCCATGGCCGAGTCCCCGCCGGCGCCGGCGCCGACGACGGTGTGCAGCTCGTCGATGAAGGTGATGACCTGCCCGTCGGAGTCCTTGATCTCGGCGAGGACGGCCTTGAGCCGCTCCTCGAACTCGCCGCGGTACTTGGCGCCGGCCACCATGGCACCGAGGTCCAGTGCGACCAGCCGCTTGTCCTTCAGCGACTCGGGCACGTCGCCCTTCACGATCCGCTGGGCGAGCCCCTCGACCACGGCGGTCTTGCCGACGCCCGGCTCGCCGATGAGCACGGGGTTGTTCTTGGTCCTGCGGCTGAGCACCTGCACGACCCGCCGGATCTCCTGGTCCCGTCCGATGACCGGGTCCAGCCGGCCCTCACGGGCGGCGGCGGTGAAGTCGGTGCCGAACTTCTCCAGGGCCTTGTACTGGCCCTCCGGGTCGGCGGTGGTCACGCGGCGTCCTCCCCTGGCCTTCTTGAAGGCCTCTAGCAGTTTCCTGGCGTCGGCGCCCTGCTGCTTGAGCACGTCACCGGCGGCGCCGCCCTGCGCGGCGATGCCGATGAGCAGGTGCTCGGTGGACAGGTACTCGTCACCGAGCGCCCGGGCGCGTTCGCCGGCGTCGGCGATCGCGGCCAGCAGCTCACGGTTGGGCTGCGGCGGCGCGACGGTGGACCCGGTCACGCTGGGCAGGCCGGCGAGGACGCGCTCCGCGCCGGAGCGTACGGCGGCCTGGTCGGCCTCCACGGCCGCGAGCAGGTCGGTGATGTTCTCGTTCTCCTGCCCCTGGAGCAGAGCCAGCAGCAGGTGGGCAGGGGTGAGGTCCGGGTGTCCCTCGGTCACTGCGCGGCTGCTCGCCGCGTTGATCGCGTCCCGGCTCCTGTTGGTCAGCTCGGCGTCCACGTGTCCGTTCTCCTCCTCGGCGGTCGTCGCGGCGGCCGCCTCTCCCAGTTCGGCGGTCCTGCCTCAACCAACGTACACAAAGTTGAGTCTATTTCACTCAAGGCAGGAGGTGTACCCGGGTCGGCTAGGTTTCCCGCATGGCCTCGTACTCCGTAGACCCGGCTTCCCCCGACGAGCCGTACCTCGCCTTCTGGCGGGAACGGCATCTGTGCACGCTGACGACCCTGCGGCCGGACGGCAGCCCGCACGTCGTACCGGTCGGGGTGACGTACGACCCGGAGGCGCGGCTGGCCCGGGTGATCACGAACGGGTCGAGCACGAAGGTGGCGCACGTGCTCGCCGCCGGGGCCGACGGGGCGCGGGTGGCGGTGTGCCAGGTGGACGGCCGGCGCTGGGCCACGCTGGAGGGGCGCGCGCGCGTGCGCACCGAGCCGGAGCGGGTCGGGGAGGCGGAGCGGCGGTACGCCGAGCGGTACCGGCGGACGCCGGGCCCGAACCCGTCCCGGGTGGTCATCGAGATCGAGGTCGAGCGGGCACTGGGGCGCGGTTGAGGAACGGCCGGTTCCGGCCACCGTCGAGGTGGGCCCATACCCGGAAATGTCCCCGGAAACTACAGCGGCGTCACCGTGTTCAGGTCACGGTGACGCCGCTGCGGGGGGAAGCGCCTGAGCGATCTTTTACGACGGGGGAATCGCGTCAGGCACTGCGGGGGGTGGCCGAGATGGTCCTCAGGTCGGTCTCCGCCGGCTCGCACAGCCGGTGGTCCCGCTGGTCCAGGTTGACAAAGATCATTCCGTATCGGATGGCGCATCGCACCGGCTGCGGCGCACCACGCGGCTTGCGCAGACACCGGTACGCCCGCACGTCTCCGTCGTCGTCCCGCGTGACGACGACCGGCTCGCCGAACACGGGCACCATCAGCGAGTCACCACTGTGGGGGATGGCGGTGACCAGGTCGATGAAGTGCCAGCCGGAGCGGTAGGCGGTGGCCATCTCGCGACGGAAGGAGCGGTCGTCTGGCGGGGTCGTCACGTCAGCTCCTCACAGCATCCGTGTGAATCACCGGCCAACTGGTATCACTGGCGACCACGGTAGTCGTGGCCACCGACGGCCAGCTGGTGTCCGCTCGAGCGTCGCTCTTCTCACCGGTGAGGCCGCCCAGCGCTCCCGCGGCCGCCACAACGGAGAAGGCGGCGACAAGTATCGAGCGAAGCAGTCTCTTACCCATAGTCGGCTTCGTCCTCACTTGAAGGTCCCCTCTTCCCCCGTCGGGTACGACGATGGCTCATTCGGGCACGTCGTGGCCACATAATCAATGCATCATGTTCCTGCATGTTCAGGACCCTGGGGGGTGGAGATTTGGCAACGAATCAGACTAAAGCTACACATCCCCATGCTGTGACGGAGATGTGCGAGCAAGGGGGCCGTCTCTACGCCGATGCACTGCGTGCCGGACGGATCGCCCGCGCCGAGGCGGAATCCGCCCCGTGCCTGCTGGAGTTCGCCCTCCTGCACCCCGACCCCGACGATCCGGAATGGCTTCGTCCGGTACCCGCGCCCGTGGCGCTGGCCCAGCGGCTCAGCCCCCTGGAGCGCGAGATCACCGAGCGCCGGCGGCTGTCGATCCAACTGGCCGACGTCTTCGAGCCGTTCATGGCACTCAGCAGCCACATGACCGCGACCACCGATTCAATCACGGTGCTGGAGGGCGGGGAGCGCATCAACGCGGCGCTGAACCTGGCCACGACCCAGTGCCAGGGCGAGGTGCTCACGGTCCAGCCGAGCAACCGCTATTCCGAGCGCAGCCTCCTGCGGGGACTGGAACGCGACCGGCCGCTCATCGAACGTGGTGTGAAGATCCGGACGCTGTATCAGCACACCGCGCGGTACAACCCCGAGAAGCTCGCCTACGTCGCCCAGCTCACCAACGGCAAGGCGGAGTACCGCACCATCGACGAACTGGTGGAGCGCCTCATCATCTGCGACGAGACCGTCGCCTTCATCCCCACGCGGGACGACCAGCAGGTCGCCCTCGAACTGCGCCACCCGGGCCTCGTCCGCTACCTGATCAAAGTGTTCGAGTTCATGTGGGACCGGGCGGTCCCGCTCAGCGCCGGCGCCCCCTACGAGACCGCCGCCGACGGCATCACCAACATCCAGCACTCCATCGCCAAACTCCTCGTGGAGGGCCACGTGGACGAGGCCATCGCCCGCCGCCTCGGCATGAACGTCCGCACCTGCCGGGCCCACATCGCCAAACTGGCGCAGGCCCTCGGCAGCGGCAGCCGCGCCCAGCTCGGCTACCTCATCGCCCAGTCGGGCATCCTCGACCGGGACCAGTGAGGCCGCCTGCCCCGGACCCGCCCGCAAGCGCCGTCCGCTGCCTCAGCGCGCCCCCGGGGGCTCCCGGTCGGACCCGGTGAGGGCGGTGGTCGGGGCGGGGCGCTGGAGCCCGTCCAGGCCCGCCTGGGCGATGCGCACGCCGAGCTGGGTACGGCTCGCCGCGCCCAGCGTCTCCGACAGCCGGGCGATATGGGCCCGGCAGGTGCGCACGCTGATGCCGAGCCGCTCGGCGATGACCGCGTCCTGGTGACCCTCGGCGAGCAGCGCCGCGATGGACTGCTCGCGGTGCGAGATGCCCTCGATCCCCGTGTCGGGCAGCGGGGCGGTGAGCGGGATCGCCAGCCGCCACAGGCGCTCGAAGACGGTCACGAAGTATTCGACCAGGGCCGGGTGGCGCAGCTCCAGGGCCATCGTGCGGTCGGTGTTGGCGGGGATGAAGGCCACCGTGCGATCGAAGAGGATCAGCCGGTCGATGACCTCGTCCAGGGTGCGGGCCTCGACCGTGTCACCCATCAGCTCCAGGTAGTTGAGCAGGCCCTGGCCGTGCCGGGCCACGTGCGTGTAGAGGTCCCGCATGCGCACGCCCCGGCCGCGCAGGGCCAGCGCCCGGTGCAGGCCCTCGGTCAGCTCGGCCTCGCGCCGGATGCCGCCCGGCTGCACGGTGAGCACCTCGGTGGTGCACGCCTCGGTGGCCTCGTCCATCGCGGCCTGGATACGGGCGAGACCGTCCAGCACGCGGATGGCGCTGCCCTCGGCGGACGCCGTCAGGGGCTGCGGCTGCCGTCCCAGGCCCGCGTACCACTCGAAGGCGGCCACCGCCGAGCCCACCCGCCGCTGGCTGGCGCTGACCTCGTCGTAGACCCCGCGCAGCAGCCGGGTCATGACCTCCTGCGGGGAGGTCGGCACCAGCCAGTCCATGTCGTCGGGGTCCGGGTGCAGCAGGGCCAGTTCCAGCAGGCAGGGCACCGGTCCGGCGTCCGTGCGGGGCACCCGTCCCCGGCGTACGGCCCGGGAATACACCCGATCCCCGGCCTCGCACAGCCGGTCGGCACCGTGAGGATGTTCCTCCGTCCCGTGCCCGGCCATCGCCCATTCCACCCCCGGTGTGCTGCCCTTCCGCAGCGCAACTATGCGCGGCGCCGACCGGGTCCGCAACACGGCTCCCCGGACACCGGCCGCCGGATTCCACCACTGTGCCCGGGTTCGGCCCGTGCTCCGCTCCCCGTCCTGCAACAAGCTGATGGTGCGCGCGGCGCTCCGGGGCCGTCGCCCGGGAGCGGTGGCATGCCGGTGAGCCGCACGGCCGGGGGCCGTACGGCTCGGGGCCGTTGCCGTTACTTCAGGCCGATCGCCGCGCAGGCCGCCTTGTACCTGGCGGTGCAGATGTCGTCGACGCTGTAGATGCCGTCCTCGATGACGGTGTCCTTGACGGTCTTCCTGGTCAGCGCGCTCACCTGGACCAGCCTGGACGGGATGCCCTTGGCGGTGGGGCTGTCCACCCGGTCCTGGGTCAGGGCGTCGAACTGGATGTCCTTGCCCTGGATCTTGGTGACGGCGATCTGCGCGGCGGTCGCGGCCTCGTCCGGGTAGGACTTGTAGACGCTCATGTACTGCTCGCCGCTCACCACCCGCTGGACGCCGTCCAGTTCGGCGTCCTGGCCGGTGATCGGGGGCAGTGCGGTGACGCCGGCCGCCTTCAGGGCCTTGATGACACCGCCCGCCATGCCGTCGTTGGCGGAGTAGACCCCGGCGATGTTGCTCTTGCCGATCTTCGCGATCGCCTGGGCCATGTTGGTCTCGGCGTTCTCCGGCTTCCAGCCCGTGGTGTCGAAGCTCGCCGCGATGTCCACCTTGCCGTTCAGCTCGGAGAGCGCGCCCTCCTTGAACTGCTTGGCGTTCGGGTCGGTGGGCGAGCCGTTCATCATGACGATCTTGTCGGAGGTGTCGACGCCCGATCCCAGCGCCTCCAGCAGGGTGCGGCCCTGCACCTCGCCGACGAGTTCGTTGTCGAAGGAGACGTAGGCGTCGATCGGGCCCTCGGCGAGGCGGTCGTAGGCGATGACGGGGATGCCCGCGTCCTTGGCCTTCTTCACCCCCGGGGCGATGACGTGCGCGTCCACGGCGTCGAGCAGGATGACGTCGACCTTGTCGTCGATCAGGTTCTGGAGCTGCTCGGCCTGGCGGGTGGCGCTGGCGTCCGCGTTGGCGTACTTCACCTTGCCCTGCTTCTTGGTGAGTTCGGCCACCTTGTCCTTGATGATGGGGTAGTCGAACTTCTCGTAGCGGGTGTTGGCCTTCTCGGGGAGCAGCAGGCCCACGGTGATGTCGTTGCCCTTGGTCGGGCTCGCGCTCGCTCCGTCCCCCGTCGCGTTCAGCACGCCACAGCCGGCGAGCGAGAGGGTCATCGTGGACGCGGCCACGGATATGGCGATACGGCGCATGCGAGGGCTCACTTCAGGTGCGTTCCGGACGTGGGTGCTGCAATACGACCCAGGTGTCTGAAAAGACAACGCGGAGGCCCCACCCGCCGTCAAGAAGAATCACTTAACGAGTGCGCAACGCCACGCACAGCTGCCTCTGTGGAGGTTCCGCGAAACCCCCTTCAAATACCCTTTACGGACCCTTCATCCAAAGGCAGTTCACGCGTCGGCAAAGTTCCGTACAACCCGCCCGGTTCGCCACGCCCCGTGATCGCGCGCCGCCGGGCGACACATCGACTCGATCAGAGGAGCGAACAAACTCAGCCAGATCCAGGCCGTCACGAGCGGAGGCGCCGACGCCCCGGGCACGCCCGAGGGGCCGGCGGGATCGCTCCCGCCGGCCCCTCGGGGCACCGCTCGGTCCTGTTCAGTCCTGCTGCTGCCGCTTGGGCCGCCACACCACCAGCGCGCTGGTCTGCTGGACCTCCTGGTACGGCACCAGGTCGCGCCGGTAGGAGGCGTGCACGGCGGCCTCACGCTGCCGCATCGCCGTCGCCGCGCCGTCCAGGGCCGACTCCAGCTCCGCGACACGGGACTGGAGCGCGGCGACCTGGTTCTCCAGTTCGATGATGCGCTTGATGCCGGCCAGGTTGATGCCCTCGTCCTGCGACAACTGCTGCACCTGGCGGAGCAGTTCGATGTCACGGGCCGAGTAGCGCCGGCCCCGGCCCGCGGTGCGGTCCGGGGAGACCAGCCCCAGGCGGTCGTACTGGCGCAGCGTCTGCGGGTGGAGTCCGGAGAGCTGGGCCGCCACCGAGATGACGTAGACCGGGGTCTCCTCGGTCAGTTCATACGGGTTGCGCCGACGGCCGTCCATCACTCTCAAGCTCCCTTCGCGGCCTCGAACAGCTCCGCCCGCGGGTCCTCACCCGCGGTCGCCTCGCGATACGCCTCCAGTGCGTCACGAGCCTTCCCCGACAGGTCCTGCGGAACACTCACCTCGACGGTGACCAACAGGTCGCCGCGGGTGCCGTCCTTGCGGACCGCGCCCTTGCCCCGCGCCCGCATCGTACGGCCGTTCGGCGTGCCGGGGGGCAGCTTCAGGGTGACGGCCGGGCCGCCCAGGGTCGGCACCCGCACCTCACCGCCGAGGGCCGCCTCGGCGAACGTCACCGGCACGGTGACGGTGAGGTTGTCGCCCTTGCGCCCGAACACCGGGTGCTCGCCGACGTGCACGGCCACGTACAGGTCGCCCGCCGGTCCGCCCCGCTCGCCGGGCGCGCCCTTGCCGCGCAGCCGGATGCGCTGCCCGTCGGTGACGCCCGCCGGAATACGGACCTGCATCGTGCGGGAGGACTTCGCGCGCCCGCTGCCCCTGCACTCCATGCAGGGGTGCTCGGCGATCAGGCCGCGGCCCTTGCAGTCGGGGCAGGGGTCGGTGAGCGAGAAGCCGCCGCCCGAGCCCCGGGCGACCTGCCCGGTGCCGACGCAGGTCGGGCACACGCGCGGTGTGCCGTTCTTGTCGCCGGTGCCCGAACAGGCCTTGCAGGGCGCCTGGGAGGACATCCTGAGGGGCACCGTGGCGCCCTCGATGGCCTCCGTGAAGCTCAGCGTGACCTCGGACTCGACGTCCTGGCCGCGCCGGGGCTGGGTACGGGTGGTGCCCCCGGCGCCGCCGCGGTTGAACAGGCCCCCGAAGACGTCACCGATGCCGCCGCTGAAGCCTCCGGCCTGGGTGGTGCCCCCTCCGCCGAAGAGGTCGCCCAGGTCGAAGTTGAAGGAGCCGCCGGCCGCGCCCGGCCCGGGGCGGAAGCCTCCGTTGCCGAACAGGGCGCGTGCCTCGTCGTACTCCTTGCGCTTCTTGGGGTCGCCGAGGATGTCGTTCGCCTCGGAGATCTCCTTGAAGCGCTCCTCCGCCTTGGCGTTGCCCTTGTTGGCGTCCGGGTGGAACTCGCGGGCGAGCTTGCGGTACGCCTTCTTGATCTCGGCCTCGGTGGCGTCCTTGGGGACGCCGAGGACCTTGTAGTAGTCCTTCTCGATGAAGTCCTTGGTGCTCATCCTCGACGTCCCTCCTTCCCCCGGGTCCTCACGTCAGCCCTCTTCCGGGCCACCGCTCTCCTTGTCGTCGGCCGCCGGGGCCTCCTCGGCGTCCTCCGCCTTGACGGTCTGCGCGCCGGGCTGCGGCTCGGCGACGGCCACCCGCGCGGGGCGGATGGTGCGCTCGCCGATGCGGTACCCCGGCTGGAGGATCGCCACGCAGGTCGTCTCGGTGACGTCCGGTGCGTAGGAGTGCATCAGGGCCTCGTGGATCGTCGGGTCGAAGGGCTCGCCCTCCTTGCCGAACTGCTGCAGGCCCATCTTGGCCGCGACGGTCTCCAGCGACTCGGCCACCGACTTGAAGCCGCCGACCAGTTCGCCGTGTTCCCGCGCGCGGCCGATGTCGTCGAGCACGGGCAGGAGCTCGGTCAGGAGGTTCGCGATGGCGATCTCCTTGACCGCGGCCCGGTCCCGGTCGACGCGGCGGCGGTAGTTCTGGTACTCGGCCTGGAGGCGCTGGAGGTCGGCCGTGCGCTCGCCGAGCGCCGTACGCACCTGGTCCAGCTGGGCCACCAGGCCCGGGTCTGCACTTACGTCCCCGGCCGGGGCCGCCCCCTCGTCGGAAGCGGCCTTCGGCTCGGCGTCGTCGGGGGTGGCGCCGGAGGGGACGTCGGGCTTCTCCTCGAAACCCGGGGTCTCCTCCGTCACGCGGCACCGTCCTTGCGCTCGTCGTCCACGATCTCGGCGTCGACGACGTCGTCGTCGGCCTTGGCCTCACCGGCGCCGGCGGACGCGCCACCGGCGGCCTGTGCGCCCTGGGCGTCGGCGTACAGCGCCTGGCCCAGCTTCTGCGAGACGGCGGCGACCTTCTCCGTGGCGGAGCGGATCTCGCCGGTGTCCTCGCCCTTGAGGGCTTCCTTCAGCTCGCCGACCGCGGCCTCGACCTCGGTCCTGATCTCGCCGGGAACCTTGTCCTCGTTGTCCTTGAGGAACTTCTCGGTCTGGTAGACGAGCTGCTCGCCCTGGTTGCGGGTCTCGGCGGCCTCGCGGCGCTTGTGGTCCTCCTCCGCGTAGCGCTCGGCCTCCTCGCGCATGCGGTCCACCTCGTCCTTCGGGAGCGAGGAGCCGCCGGTGACGGTCATCTTCTGCTCCTTGCCGGTGCCGAGGTCCTTCGCCGTGACGTGCATGATGCCGTTGGCGTCGATGTCGAAGGAGACCTCGATCTGCGGGACGCCACGCGGCGCCGGCGGCAGACCGGTCAGCTCGAACATGCCGAGCTTCTTGTTGTAGGCCGCGATCTCGCGCTCGCCCTGGTAGACCTGGATCTGCACCGACGGCTGGTTGTCCTCGGCCGTCGTGAAGATCTCCGAGCGCTTGGTCGGGATCGTGGTGTTGCGCTCGATCAGCTTGGTCATGATGCCGCCCTTGGTCTCGATACCGAGGGACAGCGGGGTGACGTCGAGCAGCAGGACGTCCTTGACCTCGCCCTTGAGGACACCGGCCTGGAGCGAGGCGCCGATGGCGACGACCTCGTCCGGGTTCACGCCCTTGTTGGCCTCCTTGCCGCCGGTCAGCTCCCTGACGAGCTCGGCGACGGCGGGCATACGGGTGGAACCGCCGACGAGGACGACGTGGTCGATCTCGCCGAGCTGGATGCCGGCGTCCTTGATGACGTTGTGGAACGGCGTCTTGCAGCGCTCCAGCAGGTCGGCGGTCAGCTGCTGGAACTGGGCGCGGGTGAGCTTCTCGTCCAGGTGCAGCGGGCCCTCGGCCGACGCGGTGATGTACGGCAGGTTGATCGAGGTCTCGGTGGAGGAGGAGAGCTCGATCTTGGCCTTCTCCGCGGCCTCACGCAGACGCTGGAGAGCCATCTTGTCCTTGGACAGGTCCACGCCGTGGCCGGACTGGAACTGCTTGACCAGGTAGTCGACGACACGCTGGTCCCAGTCGTCACCGCCGAGGTGGTTGTCACCGTTGGTGGCCTTCACCTCGACGACGCCGTCGCCGATCTCCAGCAGGGACACGTCGAAGGTGCCGCCACCGAGGTCGAAGACGAGGATCGTCTGGTCGTCCTTGTCGAGGCCGTACGCCAGCGCCGCCGCGGTCGGCTCGTTGACGATACGCAGGACGTTCAGGCCGGCGATCTCACCGGCCTCCTTCGTGGCCTGACGCTCGGAGTCGTTGAAGTAGGCCGGGACGGTGATGACCGCGTCCGTGACCTTCTCGCCCAGGTAGGACTCGGCGTCGCGCTTCAGCTTCTGAAGGATGAACGCGGAGATCTGCTGCGGGTTGAAGTCCTTGCCGTCGAGCTGGATCTTCCAGTCGGTGCCCATGTGGCGCTTCACCGAGCGGATGGTCCGGTCCACGTTCGTGACCGCCTGGCGCTTGGCGACCTCGCCGACGAGCACCTCACCGTTCTTGGCGAAGGCGACGACGGACGGCGTGGTCCTGGCGCCCTCGGCGTTGGTGATGACGGTGGGCTCGCCGCCCTCCAGAACGCTGACGACGGAGTTAGTCGTGCCCAGGTCGATGCCGACCGCACGTGCCATGGTTGATTCCTCCAGCTGACTTGAGTGGAACAGGCTCAAGTGTGCCTGAGGAGACGCGATGGGTCAACAGACCTGAGTCAACGAGACTCAAGTCTTATCCGTTCCTTACGCGCAAGTGGCCCGTGACCTGCGTGGACGACCCGCGCCGGGGTGGCTGGACGGGGACGCGCGGCCCCCGCCGGGGCGGCTGGACGGGAACGCGCAGCAGCACCAGGACGGCGAGCAGCGCCACTCCCGCGACCCACAGCGCGGCCCTGTCACCCGTCCACCCCGTGTGGACGAGTACCCCGACGAGCACCGCCGAGAAGGAGCCTGCCCCCAGCAGCACGACGGATCCCTGCGGGGTCAGCCCGATCCGCCGCAGCCGGTGCGCGAGGTGGTCCGGGCGCCGGCGCAGCAGCGGGTGCCGGGCCAGGAGCCGGGCGAGGACCACGAGGACGGCGTCGGCGGCGGCGACCGCGCCGAGGCAGAACGCCACCGCCGCGCTCGGGCCGAGCGCGTACCCCGCGCGCGTGAAGACCACGGACGACGACAGCAGGAACCCGGTGAACAGCGATCCGCACGCCCCCATGCCGATCCGCGCGGGATGCCAGTTGTGCATCAGGAAGCCGGTGAGGGCGGCGGCGAACACGCTCAGCAGCACGGCGAGCCCGTCCATCACCTCCGCGGCGGCACAGGCCCCCACGCCGAACGCGGTGACCACCCCGACCGTCCCCGCCAGGCCGTCGGCGTGGTCGAGGCCCTTGAAGGCGAGGGAGGCGAGCACGACGCAGCCCACGGCGAGCACGCCGCCCGGCACGCCCGTCTCGTCGTAGGGCACCACGCAGGCCGCCGCCACGGCCGTACCGGCGACGAGCACGCGCGCGCGCAGCCGCCACACGTCGGCCACCAGGCCGAGCAGGGCGACCGCGGCGGCGGCGGCCAGCAGCTTTCCCACCCCGTCGCCGAGCGGGGCGACCCGGGTCCACTCACCCACCCAGGCGACCAGACAGGTGACGACCACGACGGCGAGCCCGCCCAGCACCGGCAGGGGACGCTGGCGGCGCCGGTCGAGGACGCCCAGCCGCAGCGCGGGCACCCGGAGCAGCGCCGCCAGCACGGCGGCGAGAAGCAGGGCTGCGGTTGCGGCGGCGATCCCGTAGAGCACGGCTCTAAGGTAGGGGCGAATGTAGCAATTCGGGATGAATAACACGATCGGATTGCCTGGGGAACGCGAACGCAGGTCACCCTCAGCGACCCAGATCACCCCGCACCCTGCTGCGTCCCGACGGATGATGGGGGTAGTCTCAGACGGACTGCATAAGTTACCGCTTAGTAATGTTGCTCGGTTAATTCGAGGCCGCCTCAGGAGCCCCCATGCAACTCGCCGCGATCATCGTGTCGCTGGTCCTGACCGTGGTCGGCGTCGCGCTGCTCGCCCGTGCCATCGGCCAGTTCGTCCGGTACTTCAGGCTGGGCCAGCCCGTCCCCGCCGGGACCCGGACCGACAACCCCTACCAGCGCAGCGTGACCCTGGTCCGGGAGTTCCTCGGGCACACCCGGATGAACCGGTGGGGCATCGTGGGCGTCGCCCACTGGTTCGTGGCCATCGGCTTCCTGACGCTGCCGCCGACCATCATCAACGCCTACGGACAGCTCTTCCAGGCCGACTGGAGCCTCCCGGTCCTCGGCGGCTTCCTGCCGTACGAGCTGTACATCGAGTTCATCGGCGCGATGACCACCCTCGGCATCGCGACGCTGATCGTCATCCGCCTGCTGAGCCTGCCCTCGCGGCCCGGCCGCAAGTCCCGGTTCGCGGGCTCGAAGATGGGCCAGGCGTACTTCGTCGAGTACGTCATCCTCATCATCGGTCTGGCGATCTACACCCTGCGCGGCCTCGAGGGCGCCCTGCACCACGTGGACCACTACGAGGCCGCCTACTTCGCCTCGTACCCGCTGGTCCTCGCCTTCAAGGGCCTCAGCCTCACCACGCTCCAGAACCTCACGTACCTCGCCGCCATGATCAAGCTGGGCACGACCATGATCTGGATGATCACGGTCTCGCTCAACACCAACATGGGCGTGGCCTGGCACCGCTTCCTGGCGTTCCCGAACATCTGGTTCAAGCGCAACGCCGACGGCTCCACCGCCCTGGGCGCCCTGGCGCCGATGACCTCCGGTGGCAAGCCGATCAACTTCGAGGACCCCGGCGAGGACGACGTCTTCGGCGTCTCCCAGGTCGAGCAGTTCTCCTGGAAGGGCCTGCTCGACTTCTCCACCTGCACCGAGTGCGGCCGCTGCCAGTCGCAGTGCCCCGCCTGGAACACCGGCAAGCCGCTCTCCCCCAAGCTCCTCATCATGTCCCTGCGGGACCACGCCCACGCCAAGGCCCCGTACCTGCTGGCCGGCGGCGGCAAGACCGTGGAGGGCGAGGAGAGGGCGAGCGAGGAGCAGCTGGCCGGCGTCCCCGCCGCCGCCCTCGCCGAGGCCGAGCGCCCGCTGATCGGCACCGCCGAGGAGAACGGCGTCATCGACCCGGACGTCCTGTGGTCCTGCACCACCTGCGGCGCCTGCGTCGAGCAGTGCCCGGTCGACATCGAGCACGTCGACCACATCGTCGACATGCGCCGCTACCAGGTGATGATCGAGTCCGCGTTCCCGTCCGAGGCGGGCACGATGCTCAAGAACCTGGAGAAGAAGGGCAACCCCTGGGGCCTGGCCAAGAAGCAGCGCCTGGAGTGGACCAAGGAGGTCGACTTCGAGGTCCCGGTCGTCGGCAAGGACATCGAGGATCTCACCGAGATCGAGTACCTGTACTGGGTCGGCTGCGCCGGCGCCCTCGAGGACCGCGCCAAGAAGACGACGAAGGCCTTCGCCGAACTCCTCCACATCGCGGGCGTCAAGTTCGCGATCATGGGCGGCGACGAGAAGTGCACCGGCGACTCCGCCCGCCGCCTCGGCAACGAGCCCCTGTTCCAGGAGCTCGGCATGGAGAACGTCATGGCCCTGAACACGGCGTTCGGCGAGGAGCTGGACGACGACGGCAAGGTCACGGCGGAGTCCAGGAAGCCGAGGTCGGCGAAGAAGATCGTCGCCACCTGCCCGCACTGCCTCAACACCCTCGGCAACGAGTACCCGCAGCTCGGCGGCGACTACGAGGTCATCCACCACACCCAGCTGCTCCAGCACCTGGTGGACGAGGGCAAGCTGATCCCGGTCACCCCGGTCGAGGGCATCATCACGTACCACGACCCGTGCTACCTGGGCCGCCACAACAAGATCTACACGCCCCCGCGCGAGATCATCGGCAAGGTCCCGGGCCTGCGCAACGAGGAGATGCACCGCCACAAGGAGCGGGGCTTCTGCTGCGGCGCCGGCGGCGCCCGGATGTGGATGGAAGAGCGGATCGGCAAGCGCATCAACAACGAGCGCGTCGACGAGGCCCTGTCCCTCAACCCGGACATCGTCTCCACCGCCTGCCCGTTCTGCCTGGTCATGCTCACGGACTCCGTGAACGGCAAGAAGAACGACGGCAAGGCCAAGGAGTCCATCCAGGTCGTGGACGTCGCCCAGCTGCTGCTGGACTCCGTCCGGGTCCCGGTCCCGGACGACGAGCCCCCGGCCGGTACGGCCGACTCGGCGAACGAGCCGGAACCGGAGCCGGTGAAGTAACGGCCCCCCGCCCCTGACGGACCCCGGCGACACCCCCTGACCCGCACAGGCAGGGGGTGTCGTCGTGTGCGGTGCGGCGGTCGCGTCCGGGACGGCCGGCCCCACCGGGGGAAGGGTCAGGCGTTCTTGGCGCCCGCCTGCTGCACCACCTCGAACGACCACAGCGTCGAACCGGAGGCCGCCGGCTTCGGCCGCTCGCCGCCACCCTCGCCGCCGCCCTGGTGCGCGGACTTCATCGGGCCCTCCATCCACGCCTGGAAGGACTCCTCGTCACGCCAGCGCGTGTACACGAGGTACTGGTCGGTGCCCTCGACGGGCCGCAGCAGCTCGAACCACTCGAAGCCGTCGGAGTTCTCCACGGCGTGGGCCCGCGAGGCGAACCGCTTCTCCAGCGTCTCCCGCTGCTCGGCGGGCACGGTCAGCACGTTGATCTTCACTACGCTCATGGACCCATCCTGGACCATGCCCCGGCCCGTACCGGAGGACGGCGGCGAAGGCGCGCCCGTCCCCCACCTCCTGGGCCCCACCCGTCACAGCGATCCCATACCGTTACCGAACACACGTACAACCCTGGCGCCCCACGGCGGGTCTCCTGATCGCCGACCGCCCGTGAACCGCGGGACAACACGTGATGAACACGGGCGGACGCACCCCATCAACTGCGGATGCCCCGCCAGGCATCCCCCGCATGCCGCAGGAGAACGCATGCACACGCACCAGCCGCGACCGGTCCTCGTGACGGCCGTCGCCGCCGCGCTGACGGGCGGTCTGCTCACGTTCGCCGCCTCCCCCGCCACCGCCGCCGACTCCGCCAAGGTCGCCAAGGCCGACTTCAACGGCGACGGGATCGGCGACATCGCCTCCGCGGCCGCCGGCGCCTACGTCAGCGGCCAGAAGAACGCCGGTCAGGTCGTCGTCCTGTACGGCACCACCACCGGCGTCTCCTCCGCCAAGCGCACCACCATCAGCCAGAACACCTCCGGTGTCCCCGGCACCGCCGAGGCCGGCGACTTCTTCGGCGCCGAGCTGGCGTACGCCGACTTCAACGGCGACGGCTACGACGACCTCGCCGTCGGCACCCCGGACGAGAAGGTGGGCACCGACACCAACGGCGGCGGCCTGGCCATCCTCTGGGGCTCCAGCAGCGGCCTGACCGGCAAGGGCGTCGACGTGCCCGACCCGGCCGCCTCCTCCCACGACTACTGGGGCCAGACCCTGGCCGCCGGCGACTTCGACGGCGACGGCAGGGCCGACCTGGTCGTCGGCAGCTCCGCCGGCACCCTCTACCTGTACAAGGGCGGCTTCACCACCTCCGGCGGCTACGGCAGCCGGACCACCGTCAAGCCGCCGATCCAGTCGGGCACCAACGACTACCCCTACGGCCCGCTGAACCTGACCGCCGGCGACATCAACGGCGACGGCCGCACCGACCTCGTCGTCGACGGCTACGAGACCGAGACGCAGTACGGCTGGAACACCAACTACTGGCTGCCGGGCACCACCGGCGGCCTGAGCGGCGCCTCGGCCAAGACCCTCAAGGCCGGCATCATCACCGCCATCGGCGACATCAACGGCGACGGCTTCGGTGACATCGTCAGCGGCGCCGACTGGGACACCAAGACCGGTGACGGCACGACCATCCCGGACTCCGCCACCGGCGGCAAGGTCAACGTCACCTACGGCTCCGCGTCCGGCCCCGCCACCACCACCGGCATCACCCAGAACACCGGCAACGTGCCCGGCTCCTCCGAGAAGGGCGACGCCTTCGGCTGGGAGCTGGACCTCGGCGACATCAACGGCGACGGCTACCAGGACCTCGTCGTCAGCAGCCCGCAGGAGGACATCGACGGCGTCCCCGACACCGGCAGCGTCACCGTCCTGTACGGCTCCGCCTCCGGCGTGAACACCGCCTCCGGCACCCAGGCCTTCTCCCAGGACTCCGCGGGCGTCCCCGGCGGCGACGAGAAGTCCGACCTGTTCGGCGCCGACGTCAAGCTCGACGACGTCACCGGCGACGGCAGGGCCGACCTGGTGATCGGCTCGTACGAGAACAGCGGCGACGGCGCGGTCACCTACCTGCCGTCCACCGGAACGAAGATCACCACGACCGGCTCGCGTGCCGTCGGCGCGTCCACCGTCGGCGTCTCGACCACCGGCACCCCGCAGTTCAGCGCCGTCTTCGCGGACTGACCGACCGCCACGAGGGGCCGGGACCGGGCACGTACCGGGGAAACCCCGAAGAACCCCTGGTTGTCCTGCTGACGGTCCCTTAGGGGATGTCACAGGTCGGCCGCAAAGCCGGGCCCGGACCACCGGGCCCGGCACGTCGGCCGCCGGGACCAGGTACGTTCGATGACGTGGCTGGATTCAGGATCGGACGCGGGGGCCGAAACAACCGCACCCCCCAGGGACAACAGGCGCCGCAGGAACCGTCGTACGGACGCGGACGCGGCCCCGCTCAGGCCGGGGGGCCGTCGTACGGGCAGCCGCCGCACGGTCAGTCGCCGTACGGCCGGCCCCCGCAGGGTCAGCCGCCGCGCGGGCGGCAGGGCGGCCCCTCGTACGGCTACCCGTCGGCGCCGCAGCAGCCGTACGCACAGGCCGGACAGCAGTACGGGTATCCGGGACCGGCCGGCGACGGGCCGGAGTACTTCGGCGACGACGGCCACCCGGGCCAGGGCCCCGGCGCGCACGACCCCTACGCGGCCAACAACCCGGGCCACACCCAGGCGTTCTCGGTCGACGAGGCCGCCGGCTACACCCAGGGCGCGACCTACCAGGCCGGCTCGCCCGCCGCGCCCGCCGCACCGCTCGGCCCGCCCCTGCACTGGAAGGAACTGCTGCGGGGGATCGTCCTCTCCCCGAACGACACCTTCCTGCGCATGCGGGACTACACCATGTGGGCCCCCGCGCTGGTCGTGACCTTCCTCTACGGCCTGCTCGCCGTCTTCGGCTTCGACGGCGCCCGCGCGGACGCGATCAGCGCGACGCTGTCCAACGCGGTGCCGATCGTGCTGATCACGGCCGTCGTGATGGTGCTGGGCCTGTTCGTCCTGGGCGTGGTCACCCACACCCTGGCCCGCCAGCTCGGCGGGGACGGCGCCTGGCAGCCCACGGTCGGCCTGTCCATGCTGATCACGGCCCTCACGGACACACCCCGCCTGATCTTCGCCATGTTCTTCGGCGGCAACGCCGGCTTCGTCCAGATCCTCGGCTGGGCCACCTGGATCGGCGCGGGCGCCCTGCTGACCCTGATGGTCTCCCGCTCCCACGACCTGCCCTGGCCGAAGGCGCTGGGCGCGTCGGCGATCCAGCTGGTCGCGCTGCTGTCGATCGTGAAGCTGGGCACGTTCTGACCGTCCGCACACGGAGGAGCCCCCGGCACGACGGCCGGGGGCTCCTCCGCGTGGGCGGCGGGATCAGGCGTCGAGAACCTGCCCCGCCCGCTTCACCACGGGCGGCTCGACACTCCACGGGAAGTTGATCCAGTCATCGGTCCGCTTCCACACGTACTCGCACTTCACGAGGGAGTGGGACTTCTCGTAGACCACCGCGGAGCGCACCTCGGCGACGGTGTCGAGACAGAAGTCCCGTACGAGTTTCAGCGTCTTGCCGGTGTCGGCGACGTCGTCGGTGATCAGCACCTTCTTGTCGGAGAAGTCGATCACGTTCGGCACGGGCGCGAGCATGACCGGCATCTCCAGGGTGGTCCCCACACCGGTGTAGAACTCGACGTTCACCAGATGGATGTTCTTGCAGTCCAGGGCGTAGGCGAGTCCGCCGGCGACGAAGACGCCGCCACGCGCGATGCTCAGCACGACGTCGGGCTCGTACCCGTCGTCGGCGATCGTCTGCGCCAGCTCGCGGATGGCGGACCCGAACCGCTCGTAGGTCAGGTTCTCCCGCACGTCTGCGTCGCTCATGTCGTCGTCGCCCTCACACCTGGGTCCGATGGAAGTTGAGGAAGGAGCGCGAGGCGGTCGGCCCGCGCTGCCCCTGGTACCGGGACCCGTACCGCTCGCTGCCGTACGGCGACTCGGCCGGCGAGGTCAGCCGGAACATGCACAGCTGCCCGATCTTCATCCCCGGCCACAGCTTGATGGGGAGCGTGGCCAGGTTGGACAGCTCCAGGGTGACGTGCCCGCTGAAGCCGGGGTCGATGAACCCGGCGGTGGAGTGCGTGACCAGCCCCAGCCGCCCCAGCGAGCTCTTCCCCTCCAGCCGCGAGGCCAGATCGTCGGGGAGCGAGATGACCTCGTACGTCGACGCCAGCACGAACTCCCCGGGGTGCAGGATGAACGGCTCGTCGCCCTCGGGCTCCACCAGCCGCGTCAGGTCCGCCTGCTCGACAGAGGGGTCGATGTGCGGGTACCGGTGGTTCTCGAACACCCGGAAGTACCGGTCCAGCCGTACGTCGATGCTCGACGGCTGCACCATGGATTCGTCGTAGGGATCGATCCGTACCCGCCCGGCGTCGATCTCGGCCCGGATGTCCTTGTCTGAGAGAAGCACGTAGCGAGGATACGCAGGCCGCGCGGAGCCACGACAATCCTGATGACTCCGCGCGCCCGCTGTGACGCTCCCGCTACGAGGCGTTCTCCGTCACCGCCGCCCACCGCCGCTCCGGCGCGACCGGGACCGCGCTGCGGAGCCGGGCGCAGCGCGGACACCGCACGAGCCGGCCGGGGCCGAGCCGTCCGGCCTGCTGCATCGGGAACGAAGCGGTGCTGAAGACGTGCCCGTCCGCACAACGGACAACGGTGCGTTCCATCAAGTCCCTCAAGTCCCTTCCCCAAGAGCCGCGTCCGGCGTTGCTACCCGGACAACAAAAGCCACATTACGGGATCAAAGAGACGACTCTCCAGGCGGCACCCCGGCCTCACCGAACCCCGCCGCCGACGCTTCACGGTACGCCCCAACTCCGGCCGCCCGTAGCCGTATCCCACCCTGCGGCCGACTCAAACCCCCGACCTGTCGGCACCGGGGCTCCGCGATGATGTAAAGTGAGCGAACGTCCGGACACCGGCTCCATGCGGGCTCGTCCGTACTTACGCGGGTGTAGTTTAATGGTAGAACATCAGCTTCCCAAGCTGAGAGCGCGAGTTCGATTCTCGTCACCCGCTCCAGACTGAAACCCCAGGTCAGTGGCCTGGGGTTTTTCAGTGTCGGCGACGTGCATCGACCGTCGGTCAGTCCTCGATGACCGGACGACAGGGTGACAGGAACGGGTCGAGCCGGTCCTGTACCTCCCCCCTGGCCAAGACGCGAACCCGGAAGGCTCCCGGGCCCGGCGGGTGGTCCATGTCGGCGGAGCGTTCGTAGAGCAGGCCCCATGAGCCGGGGAAACGGCGCGCGATGAAATGGATCAGGGCGTCCAACTCCTCGGCCTCGTCACGGCGCCGGTTCACCAGACCGTCGGTGCGCACGAAGTACTCACCGTTGTGGACCTTCAGCGTCGCCTCGCCGGTCGCCCAGTCGATGCGGTCGATGGCCGCCCGCAGTTCGGCCACGCCCTCCTCGAGGGTTCCCGCGTCCGCCTCTTCGGGGGACTCGGCGATGCCGAACCAGCCATGGAACTCGTACATGTGCCTCTCACAGCGGTTTCGTGTCGATCACGGGCTGGATACCGTACCGCCTGCCGTACTCCTGGAGCTTGGCGATCACTCCGGGACCCGGCTCGCCGTCGAAGTGGAAGTAAGGAGTGCGGCCGGATTGGATCGCGTACTCGAACGTGGCTTTTGCCTGGTTTCTGAGGGCGCTCACCATCTGCATACCTCCAGGCTTTGACTGCGCCACGTAGTCGTCGCTGATCGCATCGATCTCCCGCCCCTTCGGATCGTGCTCGAACTTCACCCGGGACTCGCCGCCGAGCCGCTCGGCGAGAGCATCGGCGGCGGGGTCGGGCTTGTTGACCTTGACGAGACTGCCGAGGCCACCGTTGTTCTCGTACGGCGCGAGGCCGAGCGGGTCGCTGGTCGTGTGCGGGTTGTGCACGTAACCGGCTGGGTCGGGGGCCGGCGCCAGGCCGAGGGGGTCAGGGGTGACGTAGCGCGCGGTGTGGGGGTCGTAGTAGCGGTGGTGGTTGTAGTGGAGGCCGGTCTCGGGGTCGAAATACTGGCCGGGGAAGCGCAGAGGGGTGTACGCGGTCGCGGTCGCGTTCCACATGGTGATGCCCCACAGCGTGGTGCGACTGTGCCAGGCGATGCTGCCCTGTTCGTCGATGAGTTCGGTGGGTGTGCCGATCAGGTCGGTGGCAACGGCGAAGAAGCGGGCGTCGATCTCGTCCTGCGTGGCCGCGTCGATGAGCCGCTCGGTCTGGGCGACCGGCGCCAGACCGTCGTAGTCCCAGGTGAGGGTGGTGCGGTGGGGCACCTCCCCGGTGGGGGCCGTGGACTGTTCGGCCAGGACAGGGCCGTCCCAGACGAACTCCGTGCGTTCGACGACCCGGTCGCCCCCGGCCGACAGCCTCTCCTTCGCGGTGCGGCGGCCCAGCGGATCGTAGCGGTACCGCCAGACGGTGCCGTCGGGCGTGGTGACGGACGTGAGCCGGTCCTCGGCGTCGTAGGTGTAGTGCCATGTGTCGGGCTTGCGGGACAGCCTGGTCCGCGTGCGCCGGACCAGCCGCCCGGCCCCGTCGTAGACGTACCGGTTGGCACCGGCGCCCATCACCCGGGTGCCCTCGTACTCCCGCTCCCCCTGGGCATCGGCTCCCGCGTGCGCGTCGGGCCAGCGCGCCGTCGTCGTACCGCCGCCCGCGCGGTCGTAGGCGTACGTCTCGCTCCACCGGTCGGCGACGACGGCGGTGACCCGGCCGACCGTGTCGAGCGCGAAGCGGCGTGGGCCGCGCAGGGTGTCGTCCATGCCGGCCAAGTGGCCGTTGCCGTCGTAGGTGTAACTGCGGCGGCTGACGGTCCGGTCACCGAATGCGAACTCCTGCCGGGTGATCCTTCCCGCCTCGTCCCAGCTGGAGGTGAGGGTGAGCATCTCGCCGAAGTGCCGGGACAGTTCGTGTCCGGTCACGTCGCGGGTGTAGGCGATCTCGTGTCCGCCGGCCGTCAGCCGGACGGCGCGTCCGGCGGCGTCGTACGCGTACTCGGTCACCTGCCCACCGGGGGTGACCCGCCGAGTGCGGCGGCCTGCCGCGTCGTACGCGAACGTGAGGGGACGGCCGTCGGACAGCTCGGTCTTGACCCGGCCGGAGCGGTCGTACTGGTAGGTGAGTTCCCCGTCGGGGCCGACGGCCTGCAGGAGACGTCCGGCCGGGTCGTAGGTGTAGGAGGTGACGGCGCCCGCCGCGTCCTTGGCGACCACCCTGCCCATCACGTCCCGCTCGTAGCGGATGGTCGCCCCCAGCGGCGTGGTCCGCGAGGAGACGTTGCCGAGCGGGTCGACCTCGTAGCGGGTGGTACGTCCGTCGAAGTCGGCCTCCTCGACCAGGCGGCCCGCCGCGTCGTAGCGGTAACCCCACTGCAGGCCCCGGGAGTTGATCACCGAGGTGAGACGCAGCTCGGTGTCGTGGACGAACTCGTGGCGGCTGCCGTCAGGGTCGGTGCGGGCGGCGATCAGGTCGAAGTGGGTGTACTCGAAGCGGGTGGTGGCGCCCAGAGCGTCGGTGTGGGAGAGACAGTTGCCCTCACCGTCGTACGTCCAGTGCTCGGTGCTGCCGTCGGGGTGGGTGACGCGGGTCGGGTGGCCCTCGGGTGTCCAGTCGTAGTGCGTGGAGTCGCCGCCCGGGCCGACGCGTTCGACGATGCGGCCCAGGGCGTCACGGCGGTAGACCGTCACGCCACCGACCGGATCCCTGCGCTCCACCAGGAGCCAGGCCGGCGAGATCCGGCCCTCCACGCCGCCTCAGGAGACGTCGTGGATGTTGTGCTCGGCCAGGTCGGACGCGTGCCGAGCGATGGCACGGTAGTCGGCGTCGTCGTGGAGGACGGCCAAGCCGTGATGGGCAGCGGTGGCAGCGATCACGAGGTCCACCGCCGAGGCGCTGCGATGCTCCCCGGCCTGGGCCATACGATGTTGCACTCCGCCGATCCAGCGCCCCGCGTTCTTCGGCACCGACACGTCGGGGTAGAGATCGGTGAACATCTCCACGATCTCGTCGTACTCGCGTCCGGTCCGGGCGCTGTGAAGAAACTCGGTGCGTTGCACATAGCAGGATGCGATGGCCCCGGCATCGATCGCGTCGTACCAGGCCGATTGCAGTTTTGAATCACGGAGCAGCCGGACTAGGCCGGACGTGTCGAGCAAGTAGATCACCGGCTGTGCTTCTCCGCACGGTGCAGGCGCTCGGCGTCCTCCACGGCACCCCACTCACGCGCACGCTCGAAATGACGGCTGATGCGCGCCGCACGCTCCTGCTGCTCGGCGTAGAAATGCAGAGCGAGATTGACCGCCTCCTTCTTGGTCCTGACCCCGGCCAAGGCCATGGCGCGTTCCAGGGCGTCGTCATCGATGTCGATCTGGGTCACAGACATGTGGCACCTCCCGCACGATGTTGGTGATGTACATAGAAATATACTTCACCAACATCGACGCGGCCACGCCTGGTGTCGGATCTGCAGTCGCAACGGACGTTCCAGGTCAGCCCGGCAGACGACGCCGACCGGTCGGTGCGAAGCGCCGCGCGCACATATGACTCGATCGCTGGTGGTGGTGGCCGTGCCCATAGCGTGCCCGTAAGAGCGGACAACTACGGTCAGCCGCGGTGTGAACGGGCCCGCGCCACGGTGTCGGCACGATGAATCCGCCCAGGTCAGCGACCATCCGGCCGTGCAAGCGCCGTCGCTTCCCAAGCTGAGAGCGCGAGTTCGATTCTCGTCACCCGCTCCATAGTCAACCCCAGGTCAGTGGGCTGGGGTTAGTTTGTTGTCTAGTTCAATTAGATGGCGGCGTGCCCTCGGCGTGCCCTAAGACCGTGTCCTATGTGGTGAGCCGGACTAAGTCGGGGGCAGGCACCTCACCGGGACCCCTGGATGGGCTTCAAAGCCGGGTCGAATCGAATCCCGAGATGGACTTTCAGTGAGCCGGGCCAGATCAGAGCGATCATGGTCCACAAGCGGTCGCAGTGCCACACCGCAGCGCCATCCGCGTGCCCCGGAGCCAGGGGTGCGTCCAGAACGCCTCAGACCGGGTCCTGCCAGGCTGCACTGCGGCCGGCGGCACCGGTCCGTCGTATCACCAGGGCAGGGGTTCCGGGCGGCGGTTCCACCACCATCCGTGTGCCGAGGCGGCGTCCTTTCCCGGAAGTGGCTCCTTGCCGAGCAGGCCATCCGTGTCGTCGACCGTCAGGTCGGCGAAGAGGTCGTCCAGCGGCTCAAGAGCGTTCTGCAGGAGGACAGTTACGTTTGGGGGGAGCTGGTTGCGCAGCTGCTCCAGCTTGTCGCGCGCTGAGAGCCGCTCGACGTAGAGGTCGGCCGGATACCAGCCGGAGGGCGCCCAGGCGGCTTCCATCTGGCGGACGAGTTTCTCCCAGGCGATCAGGGAACTCCGTGCCGTCCAGAACGGGGTTCCCGGGGTGCCGGTCTCCTCCGGGTGCATGCGGTGCAGGTGCGCGGCGAAGACGTCGCCAAGCGGAGTGGCGATCTTCAGTTCGCGCACCACTTCGGGGATGCGCGCCACCGTGACGTGCGGGAGCCGGTCGATGGGTGCCTCAACCCTGTCGATCGTGTAGCGGGGTTCTTCGTCGTCGGTCTCGTACAGACGTGACCGTGTGACGAGTCCGCTCTCCGTCACCAGCCAGTACGCGCTCGGCGGCGCCTCCTCGGCGGGGAAGAGGACCAGGGCACCTGCCGATCGGGCGAAGGCTGGTGCCAGCTCTCGCTCGCTGGGTCGCGGCTGCACCGACTCATGGACATAGATGTCTAGCGACGTGGACACGTCACCTAGGACGGTCACCATCTCGCACAGCACCAGGGCATCCCAGTTGCGCAGGTCCTGGTCTGTGTCCTCGTCGGCAACGTCCACCTCCTGGACGCCCACATGCAGGCACTGCGCAAGTGCGGCCGTGACGGCATCGAGGGTCAGGGGCTCCACGATGAGGAGGTTGTACGTCATGGTGAGTAGGTCCCGTTGTAAATGTCCAGGGCCTTCTGTACGGCCTCTGGGTTGTTTGTGAAGCGCGGATTCCGGGTCAGCTGCGGTGCTGCGCTGAGGTCGCCCTTGGCCTTGGCGATCTGCTGAAGGGCGGCATATTCGTTCCGGTCGAGCTTGACGATGCCCGCGCCACTGTCGGGGTACACCGTGCCCGTGTCTTCGACGCCATACGTGCGCCCGTTCACCTCGTAACGGCTGGTGGCGTCGTCCCAGGCGGCCCTGCCAGCCGCGATGTCGGCGATGTCCTGGTGGATGTCCTGCTCGGAACCACGAAGAATGACACTGTTGGCCTCTCTGACATTGCGGCCACTATGGGCGGCCCCCGAGACAGTGTGCCGGGCGTTCGGGGGCCTGAGGGACTTACCGGCCGCGGGTCCTTCAACGCCACTCACCGCAGGCCATGGCCCCTTCCCCGCCCCGGTACCCCCGGCTTCGGAGCCGCTGATCCGCATCGCGTAGCCGTTACCCGCCGCGAGGTCACCAGTGGCTCCGCCCAGCTCGCCCGGAACTCCGGCGACGGCCATGCGAGGCCCGGTGAGATTGATGTCGATGCTGTCGAAGAAGCTCGTCAAGCCTCCGGCACGGGCAGCCCGGTAGGTTGCACCCGCACCACCGAAGCCACCGCCCAGGAGCGCGCCGTACACGCCAGCCTGGCGGGCCTCGTCCAGGCTGAGCCCCCCCTTCTGCTCCCCCAGGGCGATGGACACGGGCTGGGTCACGGCGAGATCCACCGTGATGGATTCAACGCCGGCGAAGGCCGCCGTGGCCAGGGTGGTGCCCGCGATGGTGGCGATCTCCTCGGTCACCGCGATGCCCAGACCGGCGGCCATGTCCGCGACAGTGACCGCGGCCGCCGCTGCCGCACCTTCCGAAATGCCCGCAGTGAAGATGGCCAGGGCGGTGCCGGCGACGAGTGTGGCACCGACGATCTCCAGCTCGTGTTCCAGCTTCTTCTTCGCGCTGTGCACGGCGTCCGCGTATGCGTCCAGCGCCTTGGCCATGTCGCGGGCGGCGTCGGCCAGATCCTTCAGCCACCCGTGTCCGTCGTGGTAGTAGCGACGCCAGTAGGGGTCGGCGAAGGCGGAGATGGCCTCGCCCTTGTTGTGCTCGATGATGGAGCGCGCCGCCTTGTCGGCACCGGAGGTGATGTCGTCGACATCATCGGCGAAGTCCCTCCACGTCTTCGCAGCATCCCGCAACCCGTCTTCATCGGCGTCGGGCCACCACATGCCCGTCAGGTCCTGGACGACCTTGCGGGCCTTGTCCGCGACACTCACTTGCCATCGCCCTTGGTGTCGCGATCAACGTGGATCCGGCTGAACATGCCTCGGATCAACTCTTCGTTGTCGACGTGCCCGTCAGCCATGTCGACCATGGCTTCGCGAATGCCAGCCAGACCATCGGCCAGGATCTGAGCGGACTGCTCGACCCGCTTGACGTGCGGACCATACGCCTTATAAAACTTCTCGCCCTGCTCGTCGTCGCCCCATGGAGAGCCGGCCGCAGCCAGCCCGTGCTTCAGCTTCGTGAGCGCTTACGCGAGGGCAACGCTCTGATAGTGAAAGTGAGGTGCTGTCGCCTTGAGGTCGGCGATCTTGATGTCGAGTATTTCGCCGCTGTCGCCCATGAGTTGCCGTCTCCCCGTCCGTTGATCCACCCGGGCATCCGACCTTAGTTGGCCGTCGCCCCGCACGTCCGCGAGCTGCGCAAAGGCCGAACAAAGGGCTGTCGGGGGGCCGTGAGCTCTGTCACTGGTCAGTGGCACGAAAGGCGCTGGGCAATTGCGAAGTCCCCGTGGAGGGCGACCTCTTGGGCCACCTCCTCCAGGGCTTCCACCGCGGGTCAGAAGAGTCAGTCGCGCGAGAGCGGTGTACGGCCATGGGCGAGATGTTCGCCCGGGCGCTGGGCATCGCAGGGGCCTGCCCTTGCCGTACGTCCCAGATCGAAATGTCGTCACGTGGGCACACCGATCGGGCACTGCCAACCATGCCGGGCGAGACCGGCGATCGTCCGGACCGGTGTCCCGCTCGTGCGGTTCCGGGACCCCCCTCCTCGGACGCGAACCGGCAAAGGCCTCGGGGACGCCGGTATCACCGCACGCCATGCACCTTCGGAGATATAATGGGCACCATCATTTATATCCGGAGGCGCTGTATGAGTCGGACAGTGATCGACCTTGACGATCAGCTGGTGGCGGACGTGGCCAAGGCCCTCGGCACCAGCACCAAAAAGGAAACCGTGAACACCGCCCTGCGCGAGGTGCTGGAGAACCGGCGCCGGGCCCTCGCGCTCACCCGCCTGCGGGCCGCAGCAGGGGAAGGGGCCTTCGACCTCGAACTTCTCGAGGAGAAGGGGAACTACCGTCGGTGAACGCCGCGCAGTTTCTGATCGACACCAGCGCGCTGGCCCGGTTGTTGCGCGGCGACGCCGACCAGTACGGATGGGACCAGGCGGCAGCGGCCGGGCTGATCGCCACCTGCCCTATCACCGAGCTGGAGTTCTTCTACAGCGCACGCTCCGCCGCCGACCGCGCGCAAGGCATCGAGGACATGCGCCTGCTCTTCGGCTGGGTGCCGGTCGACGACCGCGCCTACGACCGCGCCTGGCAGGTCCAAGAGATCCTCACCCAGCGCGGACAGCACCGCAGTGCCGGTGCTGTCGACCTCGTCGTGGCCGCCACGGCCGAGTTGCAGGGACTGACCCTCCTGCACCGAGATCGGGACTTCGACTGCATCGCCGCAGTCACCGGCCAGGCGCTCCAGTGGTACGGGCCCGACGCCGGCAAATGAACCGAGGGCAGGCGCCGGCCGTTCCGAGGAAGCCACCTCCGTCAGCCTTGCAGCGCGAAATGCGCTTCACCCGAGCTCTGTGCAGCTGTGAAAGGGCTCCCCGACCGGATGTCCGACCAGCAGCAGCTCAACACCGCGCCGTCCCCTAACACCCTCCGCCCCCGGGTGTTCGCACCACCTGCGCAACCTGCCTGGCAAAGGCAATCTGCGCACAACAGAGCCATACGGCCGACGCAAGCACCGCCCATGCCCCTGGCCAGACAGCTCAGCGGCGCCGCCTTCAGAAGGGCCCTGCCCGACCTCCTCGGGGCATCCCGGACCCGGACGTCCGAATCGCCTGCGACACGGTGACGACCCGGGCCCTGCCCTCGTGTGTCCGCGAGGACCTGGGCGTGCCGAAGCGGCGGGCGAGCGCGCTGGGGTACTGGCGTGTCCGAACGTACAACCCTTCGTACGGCTCGCATGTCATTGAGACGTACGTGGGTCGAGACAGGGAGTTCCGTTGCGTAGAGCAGTCACGGCGGCCGCCGTGCTCACCGCCTCCGTCGCCGTCACCCTCACCCCGGTGACATCGTCCGCCGCCGCCCCTTTCAAGGGCGCCAACACGGCTGCCGTGCAGGACGACTTCAACGGTGACGGTTACCGGGACCTGGCCGTCGGTGCCCCGGGTGCCGCCAACGGCACGGTGGAGGAGGCCGGTTCGGTCGTCGTGCTCTACGGCTCCGCGTCCTCGGTGAGCACCACCCGCGGCACGGTCATCACCCAGGCGACCACCGGCATCCCCGGCACCGCCGAGGAGTCCGACCGCTTCGGCAGGACGGTGGCCAGCGCCGACCTGGACCGGGACGGCTATGCCGACCTGCTCGTCGGCGCCCCGGGCGAGGACGTCGACGGTGTCGAGTCGCGGGGCTCCGTGACCGTGGTGTGGGGCGGGCCGAACGGGCTGAAGGGCGGCGCGAACATCGCCCCTCCGGCCGGGTACGGAGAGGGCAGGACCTACTGCCGCTTCGGCATGTCCATCGCCACCGGCGACATGAACGGCGACGGCGCCCCGGAGGTCGGCATCGGCTCGGGCTGCACCATCGCCTCCTACAGCGGCCCCTTCACCCGCACCGGCCAGGCCGCCGCCCGCTACCTCGAGTGGCGGGAGAACGCCCGGGGCGTGGTGATGGGCGATGTGAACGGTGACGGCAGGGCTGAGCGCTTCTATCTGGCCGGTCCCACCGACGGCGACATCCTCGGACCGGTGACCCTCGACGCGGGCGCCCCCGATCCCGAGGACCCGCTCGTCAACCGGGGCATCGAGCTGCCGTACGCGGACGGCCACGCGGGGCAGATCGGCGACCTCAACGGCGACGGTTACGGCGACCTCGTCACCGGCATCGCGGGCGACGACTCCCACTTCAACGCACCCACCCCCGCGGCCCACCGCGGCGGCGAGATCCAGGTCCTCTACGGCAGCGCTCAGGGCATCACCGCCGGGCAGAAGCCGAAGGTCTTCCACCAGGACACGCCGGGTGTCCCCGGCACCGCGGAGTGGGGCGACTGGTTCGGCCAGTCCCTGAGCGTCGGCGACGTCGACGCCGACGGGTATGCCGACGTCCTGGTCGGCTCCCCCGAGGAGGCCGTCGGGTCACGCGCCTCGGCGGGCACTGCTGTCCTGCTGCGCGGCTCCGCCTCCGGCCTCACGACGGCCAAGGCGGCCGGCTACACGCAGAACACCGCGGGCGTCCCCGGCACCGCGGAGACCGGCGACGGGTTCGGCGCCGCCGTCCACCTCGCCGACCTCAACAAGGACGGCAAGGCCGAGACGGTCGTCGGCGCCCCCACCGAGAACTCCGACGGCTGCCTCTGGGTCGCCCGCGGCTCGGCGGCCGGCCCCCTCCTGAACGGCTCGGTCAACCTGTGCGGCAAGACCGCCGGCATCGCTGTACGTGGAACGAAGGGCTACTTCGGCGCCGCCCTCACCAGCCCTCACGTGGAGAACTGACGCGGGCAGGGCCTGGTCGGGGCCCTGGACGCCACCCTTCGCTTCGCCCAGGACGCCAAGGCCGGCGAGCATGCCGCTGCACCAGCAGGCTCCAGTGGAGGGGGGCGTTCAGGGGGCGCCCGGCGCGGTGCCGCCGTAGACCGATCGGGACGAGCGGCTCGCGGGTCGGCCGTGGCCCCGCAGGCTTCAGCGCAGGTCAGGATGGCCTTTGACCACTCAGCGAACCGGCGATGGGCCGTGGCCCCGGGCGGTCCGAACGACGCGGTAGGTAGTTGCTGCCATGTGGACCCGGAGGTCGCCACGGACACGATCGCGGCCAGCACCTCACGGTCACCATGCCGATGCCGCCCACCTCCCTGAGGCCGCGAGGGAGCCTCCGGCACCACCCGCTGGGACAGCTCCCACAACTCATCCGGTACCAACCGCTCGACGATCCCCGCCACGCGCCTCGCAGCCTACCGAGCCATAGGAAGCGTGTGGTGAATGCGATGTTCTGCGACGACAAGCCATGGCAGAGTCATCAAATGTCCAACGACGTCGCCTGTCCCGTCTTTCGTAGCCCCGATCCAGCACTCGCGCTGAGCACCGCGCGCCGTCTCATGGAGTTCGGCCGCTGCGAGCATTCCAGGGTCTCCGCGTACGCGGAGCTTTCCTCCGTCGCCGAGGTGAGGCAGATGGCAGAGGCCATGCCCAAGGGATGGTTCCGCGGGACGTCTGGGCTGGAGGAATTCCAAGGGGTGCCGTTCGCGGACCAGCCCGCCCTCGTCGTCGGTGTCCCGGCGAGCGGTCTGCCGACCGAGGCAGCCGCGTTCGAGGGGCGGCTGCCGGTGGAGTGGGAGGTCTGGGACCTGCCGGTCGACAGTATCGAGGACGCTTTCACCGCGGCGATCGGTTCGAATGTGGGCCTGATCAACTGGGAGTCGCTGCAATGGCCGGACGCACCCGAGGCAGGCTTCCATGGCGAGTCCAAGCATGCTGAAGTGACGCTTCTCTTCAACAGCCATACCCGCGGGCTCGATGGGCCCACCGACGACCACACCGTCCTCGTCCACGTCCGCAGCGCAGTCTTCGATGGCCGCCAGACAAGAGAGCCCTACGCCCAATGGCTCGCCGCGCAGGTAGGACTCACAGTCATCGGGCCCGCGCAAGAATGCTGAAGGCTGTCCGCCGGAACGGCGACATCGTCTGCTGGAGCCCGGCTCACCGGGGTCGTGAAGGCCGCTGCCCCCTTCGCCGTTGAGATCGACCTCGGCCAGGTCTGAACCGATCGCACCGCAGGCAGAGGGCCTGTCCGGTCCACCACGTAGCGTCCGGCGGACTCCTGCCGACCGTCCCGAAGGACGACACCACTGTCGTTGAGCGCGTACCCGAAGGTCAGTGGCAGCGCAATCCGCCCGAGCGCAACCGCTTCCCCGGCACGCGGAAGGCGCACGCGGAAGGCGAAGGATCGGCGGGACGGGAGGGTCACCCAGCTCTCTCCGCCCCGCCCCGCCCCGCTCAGCCCGGCCGATGTCTCGTATCTGCTCGTTGGTCATCTCCTGGACCAGGAAGCAGGGTTGAGGATGAAGTCCAGCAGACACCGGGGCCGACATCTCATCCGGACCGCCGGTCTCACTTCAGGCTGGGGGCCGCTGTGCGCGGCCCCCTCCGCGCGGCCGGGGTCAGCCGTCGGTCCTGGTGGGCTCCTCGCCGTGCCGATCGACGACCGCGCGCTCCATCACGGCGTCGATGCCGTAGAGCGTGTCGGCCGTGACGCCCCTGGCCTTGTCCTTGATCATGTACGACCGCGAGCCGAGGTAGGTCAGGGTGTCCCTGTCGAAGATCCACTCGTCTCGGGTCGCGGAACCGGCGTCCTCACGGGTGATGCCGATGCCGTGGCGGCCGGCGGCGTCGACGGCGTCGGGCATCTGCGTCACTCCGGGAATCCTCTCGACGGCCTTGTAGAGGGCGGAGGCGGTCGCGGGCGGCATGATCGCCGATCGCAGCAGGTCGCCGATCGTCCCGAAGACGGCCTGGTCCTTCGACTCCCCGTCGACCGCCTTGGTCCGGGAGTAGAGCAGCTTGAGCAGGGCGCCGGGTTCGGTGGGCAGCGAGGCCAGCCACTTGTAGGTGGGGCGGTCGATGCCCACCCGGACAGGTTCGGTGGATTCGATGGGCACCTCCTCACCGGGCATGACGGCGTCCTTGCCGGTTTCACGGAGCCAGCCGGTCCTGGTGACGGGCTTGGGGGTCTGCGCGGTCCACACCTGCGACTTGTGCAGTGCGCCGAGCCTCACCGGGCCGTTGAAGTGGCCCTTGTTGCTGCGGATGAGGCTCTCGACGTACACGAACTGGCCGTCTCCGACGGCGGTCACGTCGGTTTTCATGGCGGCGGCGGCGATCCGGTCGAGGGTGACGATCGCGGTGGTGGCCTTGGCGGGGGCGGCGGAGGAGCCGGCCGCCGGGGGAGAGCTGTGGCCGCCGCCGGTGAGCGTGGTCACCAACGCCCCGGCGAGTGCCATCGACGCGACGGGCAACACCAGGGCCGGGCGCAGGCGCCGGCGGCGGGGTGCCGGAGCGGTAGCGGTGCGGTTGCGGTCGATCTGCTGCATCAGGACTTCCTTGTGATGGAGATGACGGCTCGGCGGGAGGTCCCAGTCGGCCGATGCCAGCAGTTCCTCCGCCTCGCTCCGGCCGGTGCCGGTGTGGGGCGGGTTGTCGGCGTTCATCGGGTTTCCTCCTGCAGAAACAGGGCCGCGAACGCGGCCTCACTCTCCATCTCTCCGCGGGCACCCGGCGGTTCCGCTCTCAGGCTGCGGAGTCGGCCGGAGCTGGCGCGGGCCAGTCGCGCCCGGGCACGCGAGAGCCGCGACCGCACGGTGCCGACCGGGATGCCGAGTGCCTCGGCGGCCTGCTGGTAGTCCAGTCCCGACCCCACGCACAGGGCGAGTACCTCCCGGTCCTGCCGCCGCAGTTGGCGCAGGGCGTCGTGGACCGCCGCGAGACGGTGGGCGTCGTCGATCCGGCCGGCGGTCTCGTCCGCGAAGTCCTCGACCGGGCGGGGTTCGGGGCTGCGCGCCAGGAAGGCGATCCGTCGGCGCAGACCGCGGTTGGCGTTGTGCGCCTTGTGCGTGGCGATGCCGAGCAGCCACGGTCTGAGCGAGCCGCCTTCCGGTTCCACCGATTCCCGGGCGCGCCAGGCGGCAAGAAAGGTCTCGGACATCGCCTCCTCGGCCTCCGACCAGTTGCCGGTCAGCCGCAGGGCATGACTGTAGACCGCCCGCGCGTACTGGTCGTACAGGTCGGCGAACGCCGCACGATCCCCCGCTCGTATGCGCGCGCGCAATGACGCCGCTGGTTCTGTATGGCTCACACTCTTTACTCCCCGCCACCCCGGCCCGGTTCGTGTGCTGTGCGCCACACCGCCGGGTTCCCGGTGGGCTGTCCGTGGGGGGCAGGCGATCGCGTCAGGGGCCGGGCTCGTCGCACGGGCCGGCAGTAAGAGGTCGCGACGGGAGCGGTACGGGCTCCTTCACGGACCTGGTGACGTGCGGCCGGGCTCGTGCTCGTCGTGCCAGGTGGCGATGCGGGTCACGGTGACCTCGACGGTGACCGGCTCCACGGCGTCGAGGGTGGCGAGGTGGGAGATGACGGCGGCCCCGACCCGGTCGTGGACGTTCTGGGCGATGTCCAGTGCCCGCCGGCCCTCGGTCAGGGCGCAGCGCACTTCGATGTGCCATCCCGACCCGTCCGGCGCCCGGTCGACGCGGACACCCGCCTCGGGGGAGGTGCGGGAGGGCGCGGCGTCCGCCAGGGTGGGCGCGGCGGCTGCCGCGAGGCGGCGGGAGAGGCGCGGGTGCAGGCCCGCCACGCCGGGAACCGCGAGGGCCGCCCCGGCCGCGACACCGAGGAGGGTGGTCGTGCGGATGACGGTCATGACGGACCACCGCCGGGCGGGAGGAGCGGCTGCGGTTCCAGGACGTCGGTCACGGTGATGTCCACGGCCGTCACGGCGAGACCGAGGTCCTGTGCGGCGCAGTGGAGGACCGATCGGCGTACCTGGTGGACCCGGTCGGGCAGCGGACCGTCCAGAGCGGCGGCCACGGTCATGGTCACCCGTACGTGGGTGCCGTCGCCCTCGGGTGTGATGCGGCAGGTCGCGGCCCTGACGCCGGGGACCGTGTCCGCGGCCTGCCGCAGTAGCCTCGCCGCGGCGCTCTCGGCGATGCGCAGAGTCCGGTCCGGGTCGGCCAGGGGCAGCAGCCGCCCGAGCCGTAGCTCTGCTCTGACGATGTTCATGACGCGGTCGGCGAGTGTGCGGAGGCCGGGGACCTCCGCGCGCAGTGTCCGGGTGGCCGCGTTCACCGTGGCCAGGCCTTCGGCGGCCTCGCGGCAGTGGGGGCAGGAGACGGTGTGCGGGTCCGGGGCGGGCGTCGCGTCGCGGGCCTGTTCCCAGACCCGGCTGAGCAGTCGGCCGCAGGGCAGTACCTCGTCACCCGCGAACGGGGGGACGTCGGTGGCGGCCGGGCCGTTACGGGGCCCGTCGGCTCCGGGGGGTTCGCACGGCCGCGGGTGCGGGTCGTCTAGCGCCATGGGCCCATCGCCTCCTGCAGGGATCGGCGTGCCCTGAACAGTCTGCCGCGCACCGTCTGTTCGCTGGTCCGCGTCACGTGGGCGATCTCCTTGTAGGGCAGGCCCTGCACCTCTCTCAGGACCCAGCAGAGCCGCTGCCCGGCGTCCAGTTCGGCGAGCGCGTGGGACAGGGCGACGGTGGCCGCTTCCTGCTCGGCGGACCGGGCGGGCTGGCTCCAGGCGTCTCCCGCCGCGGGCTCGACGACGGTGTCCAGGGGGAGGGGTGGTGGTCGGCGCCGGCGCATGGTCAGGCAGCGGTTGACGGTGATCCGGTACATCCAGGTGCGGAACTCCGCGCTGTGGCGGTATTCCGGCAGCCACCGCCAGGCGTTGACGAAGGCGTCCTGAACCGCCTCCTCGGCGTCCTGGGTGTTGCCGAGCATGCAGCGGGCCAGGGCGAGGAGGGCCCTGCCGTGCCGCTGGACGAGTACGGCGAAGGAGTCCTCGTCGCCCTCGGCCGCCCGTACGGCGAGCAGCCGGTCCGGCAGGTCGCGCCCCAGGAGGCCGGGATCCGGCGATGGGGATACAGCGCGTTCGGTCATGGGGCCCCCACACAAGGCTCTCGGACCGGCCGGGTACCCGAGAGGTCGCGTGTGACGCATGTCACATCCGACGAGTGTGAGGAATCCGACATTTCGGATGTCCAACTGTTCGACGGGCGCCGCACCGGTGCCCGACCTACCGATCGAGGCGACCGCCATGACGGAGAACATCACCAGCGTCGGCGGGGGCAACCGGCCGGATACGGACGTGAGCGCGCTGAAGGGCCGTACGGGGGCGGGGGCTCCGGCCGAGACACGGGGGAGGACCGCCATCGCGGACGGCGTGGTGGCCAAGATCGCGGGCATGGCCGCCCGCGAGGTACCGGGCATCTTCGACCTGGGAGCGGGGATCTCCCGCGCCTTCGGCGCCATGCGCGAGCGCGTACCCGGCGCAGGCGGAGGCCCGGCAGTCACGCGCGGGGTGAAGGTCGAGGTCGGCGAGCGTCAGGCCGCGGTGGACCTGGACGTCGTCGTCGAGTACGGCGTCTCCATCGTGGACGTCGCCGGCGGCGTACGCACCAATGTCATCGGCGCCGTGGAGCGGATGACGGGGCTGGAGGTCGTCGAGGTGAACATCGCCGTCGACGACGTCCATCTCCCGGACGAGGAGGAGACGGCCGAACCGGACGAGAGCCGCGTGAGGTGATCCGCCACCGCGTCCCGTGCGGGCGCGGGTGATCGCGCGGACGACGACGTACGTCCGCCAGACGGGTGAGTGCATGATGAACGCAGGAACGACGGGCCTCGCGGCCGGCATGGCCCTGGGCTTCGCCGGATACTTCGGGGGCTTCTGGGCATTTCTGCTGGTCCTCGTCCTGGGGGCGGCGGGGTTGATCGTCGGCCTCGTCGTGCAGGGCGACCTCGACCTCCGGACACGGAGGCAGCGGTGAGGACCCGCCCCGGTTCCCCCGGCGAGGGCTCCGCCCCACGGGCACGGGCCACCGGCCTGCCGCCCCCTGCCGAGCGGGGCGCCACCGTCATCCCGGACCGGGTGGTCGCCCGTATCGCCGCCCAGGCCGCACGCACGGCGCAGTCACGGAGCGCCGCCGTACCACCCGACCGGGGCAGGCCGGAGGCGCCCAGCGCCTCCGCCGCCGTCCGTACCGGTTCGGTGCGCCTGCATCTGGCCATGGACCTCCCCTACCCCACCGACATCCCCCGGGCCTGCCGGCGGATCCAGCAGGACGTCGCCGAGAAGGTGACCCAGCTGACCGGCCTCGACGTGGGAGAGGTCGTCCTCACCGTCCGACGGCTGCTGACCGCCGCCGACACGAGCCGGGGGCGGGTCCGGTGAGCGGCCACGCGGCCTGCCGCACCGGGCGCGCCCCTGAGGAAGGGGCTCCGCGATGACCTCCGCCCCCGGCCCTCCCGGCCCCGGCTCCACGCCGTCCGCGTCGCCTGCCACGGTGCCGCTGACGAAGGAGCCCGGACCACCCGAACGCGACGGGTCCGGGCCGGACCCCGCGTCCGGTCAGCGCGACGCCGGGCACCGGTCCCACCGGCCCTGGTCCGCGCGCCGCGTCCCGGCCGCGCTGGTCGCCTCGGTGATCCTCGTGGCCGCGGTCGCGGCGCTGATCGACGTCGTCGCCGTACGTGCCGGACGCCCCGCGGCGGCCTGGCGGCGGCGCCTGGCCGGTGAACTGGCCACCCGCTCCGTGGACGACCTGTGGATGCTGACGGGAGCCGCCGTGGCCGCCGCCGTCGGCGTCTGGCTGATCGTCCTCGCCCTCACCCCCGGGTTGCGTCACCGGCTGCCCCAGCGCTCCCCCGCCCAGTGCCCGCGGCTGCGGTCCTCCCTGGACCGCGACGGCGCCGCCGGTCTGCTGCGTGACGCCGCGCTGCGGGTTCCCGGAGTCGGTGCGGCGCGCGTCCGGGTGCGCCGTCACCGCATCAGAGCGCGCGCGGACGTCCGCTTCCGTGACCCCCGGCAGGTGAAGGACGACCTCACCGCCGTCCTGGACGAGGAACGCGACCGGCTGGCCCTCGCCCGTCCCCCGCGCATCGTCGTACGGGTGCGGCGACGCACCGACTGACCGTCAACCGCAGCACCGGGAGTCCCGCCATGGCGTCGCGATCCGCACGCAATCGCACTCTGCTGGCCCTCGCCGGACTGGTCCTGCTCGGCGGCGGGCTGCTGGTCCTCTTCGCCGGGCTCGACCTCTACCGGCGACACCATCTGGTCCCGCCCGCGGGCTGGCCCCTGACCACCCCGGACGACGTCCTGCTCGGCTCCGCCGACCGGGTCCGCTGGAGCGGCCAGGGATGGTGGTGGTGGGCCGCGGTCATCGCCGCGCTCACCCTCGTCGCCGCGCTCGCCCTGTGGTGGCTGCTCTCCCAGCTGGGCCGGCGCCGCCCCGGACCGCTGCCCGTCGGCGGCACACCACCGCAGGAGGGCGTCGAACTGCGCGACCGCGCGCTCAGTGACGCGATCGCGGCGGAAGCCGGGGCCCTGCCGGGGGTCGAGCACGCGGCCGTACGCATCACCGGCCGGCCCGCCCACCCACGCACCCACGTCGGGCTCACCCTCACCCCCGAGGGCGAGCCCGGCGCCACCCTCGGTGCCCTCTGCGAAGGCCCGCTCAGCACCGCTCGGCGGTCCACCGGCCGCCCGGACATGCCCACCGAGGTCCGCCTCCAGGTCGCCCGCCACACACCGCACCGCGTGGAGTGAGGACGGGACCGGCCGCCCGGGTCCCGGCGTGCGGGTGATCAGCCTGCGCAGGGCGGCCCCTGGGCCTCGCTCCACCGGTGCTGGTCGTAGGCGCCGCAGGCGAGGACCGCCTTCGGCCTGTCTCCCGTCTGGCGCAGCAGGACCAGGGTCTTGTCGCGGGGCGGGGCGTTGGCGCCGTCGTAGGAGACGTATCCGGTGGCCCCGTTGAACGCGATCCCGGCCTGGAGGACCAGCAGGACGGATTTGCGCTCGATGTCCCGGTCGGCCAGTCCGGCCTGGCGCACCGCCTGGGACAGGACGTGGAAGGCGTCGTACGAGACCGCGGAGTGGCCGTCCTGCCGCCAGGGATCCGTGCCGTGAGTGGTGGCCTTCACATAGGCGTCGTACTCGGACACGAACTGTCGGGTCCTGTCGCTCGCGCCCGGGTCGTCGGTCGGCAGCCGGTGCGCGGAGTAGTACAGGCGCAGCCAGTCCTTGTTGGCGAACGCGCCGGTCTGCGCCACGTTGGTCAGCTCGTTGCCGCCGAGGACCGTCACGTCGCGTGAGGTGCAGGTCCCGGCGGTGTCCATGGAGTTGATGAGGGCGGTGAAGTCCTTGGCCCGCGCCGACCAGTACACCACCGAGTCCGGTTCGTCCTCCAGCGCGTCGCACAGCGCCCGTGCCAGTGAGGCGGCGCCGTGCTCGCTGACGGCACCGCTCAGTGGTGTCGAGCCGAACCTGCCCTCCTGGTCGAAGTCGAAGACCTGGTGCGTGCCGTGGAAGTCGTCGACGAACCGGCGGGCGAGGCTGTGGCTGTACAGGTCGGCGGAGCTCTCGATCACGACCGCGTGCTTCGCCGGGGTGCAGCGGTCCTCGAAGCCGGGCTCGGCCACGATGTTCTTCGTGTGCGCGAAGTCCGCCTCGATCCTGGCCTCGCGCGAATTGAACGGTGTGGACGGCCAGTAGGTCGTCGCGGCGGAGCCGGTGAGCATCTCGTCGGCGGTCGCGGTGGTGCCGATCGTGGGGATGCCCGCATCACCGAGGTCCTGGAGCGCCGCCTGGGTCTCGGCTCGGCTCTGCGCGAAGCCCAGAACGCCGACGACCCGGTCGGACGCCGGGACGCTCTTCTCGTCCGCCACCTCGGCGACGAGCTTGTCGGCCTCGCTCTCGGCGTCATGGAAGGCGACGCCGGCCTTGCGCACGTCCACGCGCAGGGGTATCAGGGAGTCGTCGGCGGCGGCCTCGCGAATCAGTCTGTCCTGCCACATCGCGATGCCGCGCAACTCCGGGATCGTCCCGTCGAAGCGGGTCTCGTCGTCGGTCGTCGGTGGGTCGGACACGAAGGCGACGACCGTCCGCACGGTCCGACCCTGGGCGGCGTACTGCTCGACGCGTGCGTTCTGGCGGTCGATGGTCCGCACGGCCGCCTCGTACCAGGCGGTGGTCTGCACCGGTACCGGTTTCGTGGGAGCGGACTCCGCCACGGATCCGGTCCCGCCGAGGCAGTCGCGCGGCGGGGGAAAGACGACCGGCTGGAGCAGCAGCCCTGTCGTGAGCAGGGCGAGCGTGGTCACCGCGCTGACGATCGCGGCGGGGACGTACCGGCTGAACCTGAACGTCTTCGGCCCGACGGGCAGGACGGGCACACCGCGGGCCGCCAGGTCGGCTTCGGAGACGGTGACCAGGACGGGGGGTTCGCCGGCGCTGCCGTCGGCGGCGAGGCGCACACTCGCTTCCGGGAAGGTGCTCTCGACCGGATCGCCCAGTTCCCGCAGCAGGGCGTCGGAGGGGACGCCTACGGCGACGACGAGCGGGCCCGGTGGTCCGGCGGTGGCCTGGGCCCGGCGCAGGGAACGCAGGAAGCGCTCCGCGGCGCGGGCCCCCGGCTCTCCTGCCGGGGGTAGCTCCAGGAAGAGGACCGGCCGGCTGGTCCTGCGGCGCCGGCCGGGCAGAATGCGGCCGATCGCGGGTCGGCGCAGGTCTTCCAGCAGGGCGCGCAGAACGAGCCAGTCGAACTCCTGGAGCGACTCCTCGTGGGCCGCGTCGTCCATGAGCTGAACGGCGCGCTCGGCGGCCAGGTGGTCCATCACGCGGAAGAGGTTGTTGCTGCCCTGGGCCACCGGTTCCGCCCCGAGCCAGCCCCGCATCACCTTGCGGGAGGTGTGACGGGCCCAGATCCGTCGCGGAAGCAGCTGGACGAACGACAGCCAGCTGAGGCCGGCCAGGAAGCCGGCGAGCCCGTCGAGAGCCGGGCCCTCCATCCTGGTGAAGGCCAGCACACCGCCGCGCTGGGCTCGCCGCTCACCGGCGTGGGTCCGCAGCTCCGCTTCCTGGTTCGCGTTGGTCGCCCACTCCTGCGGGTGCGACCTGATGTACTCCACCAGATCGCACATGACGTGGAAGTGCGGGAAGCGGTCGGGAGTCATGTGCTGCGGAGCACCGCGGTACAACTGCGTCCCGGCGCCGGCGGAGAGCAGCCGGGCGTCGGCTCCCTCTCCGGTCCCGGCGGTCAGGTGGGCGAACGGCACCCGCTGCCGCAGCGCTCCGGCCAGGGCGGCGACGACACGGTCCACGCCGGTCCGGTACGACTCGCGCGGTACGCGCAGGAGGAACAACGGCGGACTGGTCGCCAGCTTCGACCGGTTCTCGTACATGGGGGCCACGGTCACCCGGAACTCCCGTATGAACGCGGTGGCCTGCTCGTTGGGGAATCCGGGGTCGCCAAGAGGTGTGGTCATGCGGAACTCCCCCATGTTCGGCCTGGACGACGTGCGCCGGGAAACGGCACCGGCTCCTGCCCGACTCCCCTGCCCGAAGTTGTAGTCGGGGGACAGATGGTGAGAGGAGAAGGCCGAGGAGCAGGAGTTGGAGGATACCGTCGGTGTGGCAGGCGTCACAATGGGTGGTCGGGGGCGTTCCGGCGGACTGCGCATGCGCCCTCCGCTCCGCCCGCGTGCGCCCCTTGCGTCCCGGGTCGTGCACGCACGGCGGCCCGTCCGCGTCACCGCGTGACCGGCAGGCTCTCCCAGCGCCTCGGGCCGTGTCAGCGATCTCGTCCGGCCTGGTCCGACCCCGGCCGTCAGGCCCGGGGCAGGTCGCCAGGAGACGGCCGCGGCTCCCGGACGGCACCGGCGTCCCTCGTCGGTGTGGCCCTCGGCGTGCCGGGAGCGCGGTCGGGGCATCCGGGAGGAGGGAGGTGGACGTGGTGGGGAACGAGGGCTTGGGACTGGACGAGGTGCTGCGGGCCGCTGAGGAGGCGGCGCCGACCGAGTCGGTCGACGTCGTCGCCCGGAACCTGGAGAAGCGGTTCGGCGTGCGAGCGGTGTCGTTCTGGCTCGTCGACCTGATAGGGCGGGAGGCCGTGCGACTGCCCCGCGCCGGTGAGTCCCTGCGCGACGGCGCACAGCGGACCGGGCTGCGGGGCAGCGTGTACGACCACGTCCTGCGCAGCCAGCGCCTCCACCACGAGTACGACGCCGACGAGGGGTTCCGCGTCATCGCGCCGGTGACGAACCGGGGCGACTGCATCGGGGTGCTGGAGCTGTCGGTGCCCCACCTGGACGACGAGGTACGGGAGGAGATCGAGAAGGCCGCGCACGCGCTGGCGTACATCGTGGTCACCGACCGGCGCTTCACCGACCTGTACCACTGGGGAAGACGCACCACCAGCATCAGCCTGGCCGCGGAGATCCAGCACCAGCTGCTGCCCTCGGCCTCCTGCTGCGAAGCCCCGCAGTTCACCCTCGCCGGCGGCCTCCTCCCGGCGGACGAGGTGGGCGGCGACACCTACGACTACACCCTCGACGCCGACGCGCTGCACCTGTCGATCACCGACGCCATGGGGCACAACACCGCCTCCGCCCTGCTGGCCACCCTCACCGTCAACGCCCTGCGCGGCGCCCGGCGCGCCGGGCTCGGCCTCACCGAACAGGCCCACGCCGCCCACCAGGCGATCCGGACGCACGGCTACGGCATGACCACCGGGCAGCTGCTGCACATCGAGCTGGACACCGGCCGCTGCCGGCTGGTCAACGCCGGGCACCCCTGGCCCCTGCGCCTGCGCGACGGACGGGTGGAGGAGGTCCCCCTGCGGATCAACCTGCCGTTCGGGGTACCGCTCCCCGTCCGTTACGAGGCACAGGACATCGACCTGCGCGCCGGTGACCGCCTGCTGCTGCTCACCGACGGCATGTGCGAGCGTGAGGCCGCCACCCTCGACATGGCGGCCCTGCTGCGGGACACCCGCGGCGAGCACCCCCGCGAGGTCGTGCGCGCGCTGGCCGACTCGGTGCACGACGCGTGCGGGGGCGTCCTGGCCGACGACGCCACCATCCTGGTGCTGGACTGGCACGGCTCCGGGCTCGGCGAGCCGGACGCGGCCGACGCCGGCATCTCCTGAGACCTGCCCGCGTGATCCGGTCCGGACCGTGACCGCCGGGGCCCCGCGGCGGCCCGCACGGAGCCCGGGCTCTCCGGGCGGGTGCCCGGAGAACCCGGTCGGGGCTGCTTTCCCAACCCCTGGACGGCGAGTAACCAGGCTCCGGCCGACGCAACCGGCCGGGTGCCCGCGGACCGGCGGACCGGGCGGCGAGGGTGGTCACCGGGCCCGCCGGCACCCCCGTCCGGCCCAGTCGCCACGCCGGACGTGCGATGGGTCACTCCGCCGGCGCACCCCCCGCCGGCGCCCGATCGGGGCGGTTTCGGATCCCGCGCGTGACGGAAGCCGGAAATCTGCCGGGGCAGCGCCACATAACCGGGCGCGGCGACGTTAGGGTTGTGTCCACCGGGGCGCCAGACGGACCCGCGCCCCCGAAACGAAGGTGCCATGCCCGCCGAGAACTCACCCGCCGGCAACCTCGACGACGACGACTACCCCGCCTACACGATGGGCCGTGCCGCCGACATGCTCGGCACCACGCCCGCCTTCCTGCGGGCCATCGGCGAGGCCAAACTGATCACCCCGCTGCGTTCGGAGGGCGGCCACCGCCGCTACTCCCGGTACCAGCTGCGCATCGCCGCCCGCGCCCGCGAGCTGGTCGACCAGGGCACGCCCGTCGAGGCCGCGTGCCGCATCATCATCCTCGAGGACCAGCTGGAGGAGGCCCTGCGGCTGAACGAGACGATGCGCCACGGGCTGGGCGGCGGCGCCGGAACCGGCGGCGGTCACTGAGCGCCACGCCACCCGGACGAATATCTGTCGTCGCCGTTGCAGGATTACCTTCAGGATGCCGGAAGTTTCTCCGTCCCGGTGGGGCCAGAATTGCCCGCCGGCGTGACCGGAATGCTGGAAAGCCTGGGATGCCCGGGGCTGCCTGTGTTACCGTGATAACAGTTGCAGTTTTGATTGCCGGAGAGCGTCTGTGAAATCTTCCAGGCCTATTCGGGTCCCCTTGAGGGGTGATCATCGCGGCGACTCGGGTTCCGCACAGTGTGGATCCCGGCACTGCCCCTAGGGAGATTCAATATGGCATCTGGCACCGTGAAGTGGTTCAACGCGGAAAAGGGCTTCGGCTTCATCGAGCAGGACGGCGGCGGCGCCGACGTGTTCGCGCACTACTCGAACATCGCCACCTCCGGCTTCCGCGAGCTTCAGGAGGGCCAGAAGGTGACCTTCGACGTGACGCAGGGCCAGAAGGGCCCGCAGGCCGAGAACATCGTTCCCGCCTGACGCTGACGATTTGCACGTGGTGGGGCCCGCGCTCTTGGGCGCGGGCCCCAGCCCGTTTTCCCCACTTTTCTCTGCCCTCGCCTTTTTGGCTTCCTTTCGGCTTGTTCTTGCGAATTCCGTCGCGGTTCCGCACCGCCGAATCGAATTCCTCGATACGTGCCGCACGCATCGAGGAGGGTTCCGCGTGAGCCGCGCCCATCAGACCCGTCATACCGGCAGCGATCCCGCCCGGTTCCGTTCACGCAGGACGAGCCCGCAGGGGTCGAGCCCCCAGGCGAGGCGTGCGCCGCACGCGGAGTTCGCGCTCCCCGTCAGTCTCACCGAGGCGCTGCCGGCCGTGGAGACGTTCGCCGACCTCGACCTGCCCGCGCCGCTCCACGCCGCGCTCCTCGCCGAGGGTGTCACCGCTCCCTTCCCGATCCAGGCCGCGACCCTGCCGAACTCACTGGCCGGCCGCGACGTCCTGGGCCGCGGACGCACCGGCTCCGGCAAGACGCTCGCCTTCGGCCTGGCCCTGCTGGCCCGCCTGCACGGCCGGCGGGCCGAGCCCCGCCAGCCGCTCGGCCTCATCCTCGTACCCACCCGGGAACTGGCCCAGCAGGTCACGGAAGCACTCACCCCCTACGCGCGGGCGCTGCGCCTGCGGCCGGCCACCGTCGTCGGCGGCATGTCGATCGGCCGCCAGGCCGCCGCACTGCGCGGCGGCGCCGAGGTCGTCGTCGCGACCCCCGGACGGCTCAAGGACCTCGTCGACCGGGGTGACTGCCGCCTGGACCACGTGGCCGTGACCGTCCTGGACGAGGCCGACCAGATGACCGACATGGGCTTCATGCCCCAGGTCACCGGCCTGCTCGACCAGGTACGCCCCGACGGCCAGCGGCTGCTGTTCTCGGCCACGCTGGACCGCAACATCGACAAGCTGGTACGCCGTTACCTGCACGACCCCGTGGTGCACTCCGTCGACCCGTCGGCGGGCGCGGTCACCACCATGGAGCACCACCTGCTGCACGTCCACGACGACGACAAGCACAGCACCGCCACCGAGATCGCCGCCCGCGAGGGCCGCGTGATCATGTTCCTGGACACCAAGCACGCGGCGGAACGACTGGCCAGGCACCTGCTGTCGGTCGGCGTCCGGGCCTCGGCCCTGCACGGCGGCAAGTCCCAGCCCCAACGGACCCGCACGCTGGACCAGTTCAGGGACGGGCACGTCACGGTCCTGGTCGCCACCAACGTCGCCGCCCGCGGCATCCACGTCGACAACGTCGACCTCGTCGTGAACTTCGACCCGCCCGGCGACCACAAGGACTACCTGCACCGCGGCGGCCGCACCGCCCGGGCCGGCGAGTCCGGCACCGTCGTCACGCTCGTCCTGCCGCACCAGCGGCGCACGATGAACCGCCTCATGGCCGACGCCGGCATCACCGCGCGCGCCACCCAGGTCCGCCCGGGCGAGCCCGAACTGAGCCGTATCACCGGTGCCCGGACCCCCTCCGGGGTGCCCGTCGTCCTCGCCACGCCGGCGGCCGAACGCCCCGAGCGCTCGGGTACCGCCGCGCGTCCCCGCGGCGGACGGGCGAGGCGCGCCCGGCGTCCCGGCTCCGGCAGGACCCGTTGACCGTCCGCACCCCGGGCGGGGTCCGCAAGGCGCTCCGCCGAGGAAGGGAAGCCCTTGAACCCACCCGAGGAGACACCCCTGTCCCCGGCTGCCGCACCCCGCTCGGTGCCGGTGGCCGGCGGCACCGGGCTGACCGCCCGTGACGCCATGGACGCCCCCGGCCTCCAGATCGACGACCACATGACCGTCGACGTGGCCCTGTCCGTGCTCATCGGCGCCCGCGCCACCCATCTGCTCCTCCAGGACGACGACGGTCGCTGCTCCGGGCTGATCACCAGGGCCCAGCTCACCGCCCACCGCGCCGCCTCCTCCTACAGCGACCGGGCCCGGCTGCGGGACATACCGCTCGACCGCGGTCCGTTCACCTCGTCCGTCTCGGCCCTGGGCGACGCGGAGTCCGCCATGCGGATCCGCACACTGGACGTCTCCCCCGTGGTCGACGCCCAGGGCTACGCCCTGGGCGTCCTCACCGTCATCCCCTGACCGCTCCCCGTGGAGGCAGCATGCGCTGTGTCATCGCCCGATTCCCCTTCGACCTGACCAAGAGCGAGGTCGAGCAGTCGATGGAGGGCATCCGGCCCGAACCCGCCGTCGGCAGCTGCGTGACCATCGACCGCCGGGTCTACCCGGTCAAGCAGGTCGGACAGGTCATCACCCGGCAGGACCGTCGCGACTTCACCGCCGCCGAGGTGAGCAGGGCACTGACCCGGCTCGGCTTCACCTGCCACGAGGCGGCGCCCGCCACCCCCCAGGAGCACAGCGACCCCACCGCCCTCCCCTGGGCCGACCACTCACTGGGCTAGGCCCTCTCGTTCGGATCGTGCCGGGCTCGCGGGCCCTGGCACCGCGCCCTGATCCGGCCTGATCCGAACGAAAGACCCTGGGCCTGCCTGTGGGCCGTCGTGGTCGCCGCCGACCGCTCTCGCTCCGTGCCACGAGCGGACGTACGCTGGACGGCACCGGAAAGCAAGTCGCGTGGCGACCGCGGCGGTGCCGTTCCCGGCGTACGACGGAAAACGGGCGGCCGGAAGCCGTCCGGGACGGGATCGCACGTATGGACACGAACGGTTGGCCCGCCGCGGACGGTCTCCCGGGCAGGGCGCACACGTACCGCATGCCCCTTCCCCGGCTGACCCTCACCCCCGACGCCGGCAACGGCCCGCTGCACGGCGCCTGGTGGCCCCGCTGTGACGCGCTCGAACTCGAACTGCCCGCGCTGATCGACGCGTTGGGCACCGGACTCGGCACGGTCGTCGGCGTCACCGTGGACACCGCCGCCTGGCCCGGCGTCCCGCGTACGGTGCCGGCTCCCGGCCACGTCATCGAGGTGTTCCTGTCGGCCGTCGACACCGAGGCGCACACCATCACCCTGGACTGCGGTCCCCTGGGCCGCCGGGACCTGCTGGTCGTCCCGCCCGGTGAACCCGCGGGCGCGGCAGGCTGGTTGCTGACCACCGCCGCCGACCCGGACAACACCCTGTCGGCCCCGCACATGCTGGCGCTCGCCCAGGCCAACTGGGACCGCTGACCGGCAAACGCACCCGCCGGCCGACTGTGGCCGGGTACGGGAGACTGCCGTGGCCCGCGGGCTCAGGCGGCCGGGTGGTCCTCGTCCCGCCGCACGGCACGAACCACGGTGGTCACGACCGCGGTCCCCGCGAGGCCGCCCAGCATGACCAGGGTGACACCGACCAGGAAGAGGCCGGAGGAGTCGCCCGACCAGTCGAGGCAGGCGGTCACGGTCAGGCCGGCCGTGGTACCGAGGACCGCGCCCGCGACATGCCCCCGTGCCGCCGCCCAGCCCACCGGCACCAGCAGGGTCAGCACCAGCCCCGCCACCTGCCAGGCCTCGTACGGCCCGGTCGTCGTACCGTCGGGGTGCACGTCACGGTGCCGGTCCCAGCCCAGCCAGGCGGCCCACGCCGCCGACGCCGCCACGGCCGGCACGAGGAAGGCCAGGAACCGGCGGACGGGTGTGTGCGGTCTCTGTCGCATGACCTCAGCCTCGCGTCCCGCCCCGTCGCCGGACAGAGCACGGCTACTCAGGCCCGTCCTGAGTAGCCCGGCCCCGGCCGCACGGTCGTCGGCGCTGCTCCATCCGTGTGTATCCGTCATCCGATCGGCCGAGTGCCGGGCGCTCGGGGCGTCCCGTCCGGGCTCGCACGGCGAGGATGGCGGGTGACTGCCGCCAAGGCGTGGGCGGACGGCGAGCATCGGGAGACAGACGACCTGTGAGCATCCTCAACGAACCCCAGGGCGGCGCCGAGGCAGCTGAGGACTCGTACGAGAACGAGCTGCCGGTGAGGCCCAAGCAGCCCGGCAACGTCGTGGTGAAGTGGCTGACGACCACCGACCACAAGACGATCGGCACGCTGTACCTGTCGACGTCGTTCCTGTTCTTCCTGTTCGGTGGCGTGATGGCGCTGCTGATGCGCGCCGAGCTGGCCCGGCCGGGCCTCCAGATCATCTCCAAGGAGCAGTACAACCAGCTGGTCACGATGCACGGCACCGTGATGCTGCTGATGTTCGCCACCCCGCTGTTCGCCGGGTTCACGAACTGGATCATGCCGCTCCAGATCGGCGCGCCCGACGTGGCGTTCCCCCGGCTGAACATGTTCGCCTACTGGCTCTACCTGCTCGGCTCCTCCATCGCGGTCGGCGGCTTTCTCACCCCGCAGGGCTCGGCCGACTTCGGCTGGTTCGCCTACACCCCGTTGTCCGACGCGGTCCGCACTCCCGGGCTCGGCGCCGACATGTGGATCATGGGTCTGGCCTTCTCCGGCTTCGGCACCATCCTCGGTGCCGTCAACTTCATCACCACGATCATCTGCATGCGCGCCCCGGGCATGACCATGTTCCGCATGCCGATCTTCACCTGGAACGTGCTGCTGACCGGTGTCCTGGTCCTGCTGGCCTTCCCGGTGCTGGCCGCCGCCCTGTTCGCCCTGGAGGCGGACCGCAAGTTCGGCGCCCACGTCTTCGACGCCGCCAACGGCGGCCCGTTGCTGTGGCAGCACCTCTTCTGGTTCTTCGGCCATCCGGAGGTGTACATCATCGCGCTGCCGTTCTTCGGCATCGTCACCGAGGTCATCCCCGTGTTCAGCCGCAAACCGATCTTCGGTTACATGGGACTGGTGGCGGCCACCATCGCGATCGCCGGTCTGTCGGTGACCGTGTGGGCGCACCACATGTTCGTCACCGGCGCGGTGCTGCTGCCGTTCTTCTCGTTCATGACCTTCCTGATCGCCGTCCCGACCGGGGTGAAGTTCTTCAACTGGATCGGCACGATGTGGAAGGGCAGTCTCTCCTTCGAGACGCCGATGCTGTGGGCGACGGGCTTCCTCATCACGTTCCTCTTCGGCGGCCTGACCGGTGTCATCCTGGCCTCGCCGCCGATGGACTTCCATGTCTCCGACAGCTACTTCGTGGTGGCGCACTTCCACTACGTGGTCTTCGGAACGGTCGTCTTCGCCATGTTCACCGGCTTTCACTTCTGGTGGCCGAAGTTCACCGGCAAGATGCTGGACGAGCGCCTCGGCAAGATCACCTTCTGGACGCTGTTCGTCGGCTTCCACGGCACCTTCCTGATCCAGCACTGGCTGGGCGCGGAGGGCATGCCCCGTCGTTACGCCGACTACCTGGCGGCCGACGGCTTCACCGCCCTGAACACGGTCTCGACGATCAGCTCGTTCCTGCTGGGCCTGTCGATGCTGCCGTTCCTGTACAACGTGTGGAAGACGGCCAAGTACGGCAAGCCGGTCGGCGTGGACGACCCGTGGGGGTACGGCCGCTCGCTGGAGTGGGCGACGTCCTGCCCGCCGCCGCGGCACAACTTCGTCACCCTGCCGCGGATCCGCAGCGAGTCCCCGGCGTTCGACCTGCACCACCCCGACATCGCGGTGACGGAACACGAGGGCGGCGGGTACCCCGCGACGACCGACCGGGGTCACGGGTGAACGGGCTGCCGAAACAGGGGGCGGGCACCGGCGGTGACCTCGGCAACGAGGTGGAGGGGTACCTGCTGTGGCAGGCCAGGGTCGCCGAGGCCGAGCAGCGGGCGCGGGAGTTCACCGGGTCCCTGGACTGGCTGACGACGGCGCAGCGTGAGGAGATCGAGCGGCGGTACGCCGCCGACAGCCTGCGCCGGGCCCGCGCGGACCTCGAACGCGTCGCGGCCCGGTGCATGTCGCTGCGGGCCGAGTACGAGCAGCGCTACCGGGAACTGCGGCGGCGCTGCCTGGCCATGACGCTGGCCGTCTGCGCCGCCCTGACCACGGTGGCCACGCTGCTGCTGGTCCTCTGACTTCGGGCACCCGGCCGGCCGGCCGCGTGCGGGCGGGTCATGACCGCGACCGCGGCGCTCGGCACGACCCATGTCACGCCGCACCACAGCACCACCGGGTGCGGCGGCCTGCTACTCCGCCTCCGACAGCAGTGCGTGCGCGTCTCCTCGGGCGATCGCCGGCTGCGCCCCACCGGTCACGCACACGGCCGCGGGCTGCCCTTCCGCCACGACGAGGTCCGCCAGCCGCAGCTCCGCGACGAGTCCGGGCCGGTCCTGCCACCGCTCGACCCGGGCCGGTGCGCCGGGCGGCGACACCTCCAGGTGCCGCAGCGGCAGCCGCAGCCCGATGCCCAGGGCTTTGAGCACCGCCTCCTTGCGGGTCCAGTACCGCAGCAGGGCGCCGGTCCGGTCGGCGGGCGCCAGCCCGCGCAGCACGGCCAGTTCGGCCGCGGACAGGACGCGCGGCGCGACCAGGTCCACGTCGGGCGGATCGTCGGCCCGCTCCACGTCCAGCCCGATGTCCGCGCCCCGGCACACGGCCACGCCCACGGTGGGGCCGCTGTGGCTGACCGAGAACCGCAGGCCGCCCGGCGGGTCCACCGCCGGGTCCAGGGCGGGCTTGCCGTGCGGGCCGCCGCAGCGCGGGCACACCCGGCGCAGCGGCACCCGGGCGGCCGGCAGGCCGAGGAGCCGGCCGAGCGCCAGCCTGCTCAGCGCGCAACCGAGCAGGAACTGCTGCCGGTTGTCCGGGTTGACGGTGGCCTCGTAGCGGGCGCTCTCCACCGGGTCGAGCAGCCGGCGCAGTCGCGGCCGGTCACCGGACAGCCGGGCCCACCACACCTGGACGGGCCGCGTGGCGTCCCCGGCGCCGGTCACCGGGGGGCGGCGGTCGTGGTGCGCACCTCGCCGGCCGGCGTGAAGGGGGTCAGGAAGGAGCGCGCCCCGCAGGGCGCCGCCGCCCGGGACCGCGACGGCGTAGGCGGAAGTCCCGCCCGTGTGCGGGCTCCTGCCGAAGCGGAGCCGCCGGCCGGTGCGAACCTCCGGACCAGTGCGTACATGTGTCAGCCTTCGCCGTGTCCGAGGCCTGTCCGGAAGGTCCGCACCCGCCTTCCGGGGCGGTTCCCCGCGGGGCGTTCGGCCCGTGGAAGCGTGGCCGGACCACCGTCCTGGTGGCCCTTCGAGGCACTCGCGGCGGTGAACCGTCAACGGGTCGCACGCGGTAGGTGACGGAGCGTCAGTGCGTCTTCCGGGCGGCGGCGCGGCGGCTTCTTCCGCCAGGACCACGCGGCGGCCCGGGTGCGTGCCGCGGAGCCCGGCCCATCGGGCCGGGTCAGCGGGGAGAGCCGGGGCGGGAGGGAAGCGCGGGGGTCACTGCGGGTCGAGCGGACGTTCCCGGTCGTCGGTGTCGTCCTCGTCGACCAGGATGTCCGCCGCAGCGGGACGTGGCCCGTCGTCAGTGGACGCCAGTTCCTGCTGGAGTGCCCTGAGATCGGTGCTGGGAGCGCGATATTTGAGTTCGCGAGCGATTTTGGCCTGCTTCGCACGTGCGCGACCGCGTCCCATGATCCATCTCCTCACAGATGCCCGGACACAGGGGCCCGTACGTCATCCCCGCGACCGATACTCCCTAGACACCACACCATGCTAGCTCAGTCGGCCTGTTCTCAGCAGACAGGCCGGAGCCCCGGGCCGGTGGTCCGGACCCGGTACGTGCGACGACCGAGTGCTCAGTGCACGGCCCGGAGCATCCGGGTCACGTTGATCCTGGTCGGGGAGAGCCCGAGTTCGACGCTCTGCATCATGCGCTCGCCGTTCAGCCGGCCGTACGCGAGCAGGTCGACGTTGGCAAGACTGAATTCCGGCCAGGTGTGAATGCTCAGGTGCGAGGCGGAAAGCAGAAGAATCGCGGTCACGGCGCCGTTGGGGAAGACATGCGACGCCTCCCCGAGAACCTTGGCGTTGCCCTTGTCCGCGGCGTCGCGCAGCACCTTCAGAAGGCGCTGCTCATCGGTCAGAATGCTGTGATCGCTCACCCATACATCGACCGCGTAGGAGCACAGGTCGTCGACGTCTATACCTTCGGTGGCGAGTTCCGCGGGATTACTCATGGCGCTCCGGGAAGCGCGCGCCTGAGCCGCTTCCCGCATCTCCTCTCCAAGGGATTCACCACGCGGATTCACCCACGCGGATTCACAACGATCACGGTGACCGGATCGGGGCCTTGACATCCCGACTGCCGACACTTAGCCAGACCAGGCTAGCACCCAGGGTAACCTACCGCAGCGCGCTGCGGTGGCCTGCGGGTACGCCCGCAGCGACGCCCGTCGAAGTCCTGTCGGCCGGCCGGCGGAGGGGTGCATTTCGTCGGTATGGCCGTCGGGGGACGGCCCGGATTTCACCGCACCGGATTGCATTGCCGCCGCATTCCGCACGACAACGGCCCGGCTCGGGCGCTCAGCGGCTCGGAGCGGACCCTGGAGGACATGCCCTGCCGGCCGGCCCGGACGGCACGGCACATCCCGGCCGGCCGGTAGGGCGTGACGTCACATCAGAGCGTCGACGACCGACCGCGGGAGGCCGGGAACCGCCGCCTCGGACGACTCGGCGAGGGCACCTGAAGATCCGGGCACCGCCGGGGCGGTGCCCGCACCGGGACCGGCGGACGGCCACCGGCGCGACCAGTGCCTGGTCCGGTGAGTCGGCCGGCCGGTGCTGAACACCCGCTTCCCGCGGTGCGCGGCGACCGCCCGCGGAATGCCGCGCCGGCCGGGGCCGCCACCACGGCGGACGCGCTCGCCGGCCAGTGGGAGACCACCCGCGGTCATTCCTTTCTCCGGACCAGAAAGGACGCCCCGTACGTGGTGCGCACAGCCGCAATACTCGACGATATCGCCGACCGGGAAAAAGCCGGAACGGTCTTTTTCTGGAATTACTGGAACGCCCTTGACGCCTGGCATCGCGCTTTGCCGGGCCCGTATACTGGCACGAACATTCTCACCCCACGTGGAGCACCATTGTGACGAACGCCCGCCGACGACACCGCAGTCTCAGCGCCGACCGAGTGCTCAACGATGTCGCGGACGCCGTCGGGCTCCAGGAGGGGCCTCCGGGCGTGCGGTCCGTCCTGCGTGCCATCCGCCGGCTGGCTCCGGCCTCCACCAAGGACATCAGCCGGGCCGTCGGTCTCCCCGTGCCGATCGTGGCGGCCGTGGGAAACGAACTGCGCACCCGTGGGCTGATCACCCGCGAACGGCCGTCGCAGCTCACCCCGGCCGGCCGGGCCGTCGTCACCGAACTGGGCATGGATCTCACCCTGGACGCCACCTGCCGCACCTGTGACGGGCGGGAACTGGTGATCCCGGACGTGCTGGAGGAGGCCGTCGCCCGGCTGAACGCCGTCATGGGGGACGGCCCGGCCGCCGACATGACGCTCGACCAGTCCAAGTGCACTCCCGAGACCAAGGTGCGGCGGGTCCTGGCGCTGCTGTCGGCGGGCACGCTGCCCGGCGGTTCGCTGCTCCTGATCGGCGACGACGACCTGATCTCGCTGGCGGTCGCCGTGGTGGGGGACGTGCTCGGCGCACCGCTCGTCGACAAGGTGACGGTGGTCGACATCTCTCCCGAGATCCTCGGTTACATCGAGCGGGTCTCGGCGGATCTCGGTACGCGCATAGAGACGGTGCAGCACGATCTGCGGAATCCGCTGCCGGAGGAACTGCACCGTCAGTTCGACGTCGCGATGACCGATCCGCCGTACACCCCCGAGGGTGCCCGGCTGTTTCTTTCGCGTGCGGTGGAGGGACTTCGCCAGGGGCCGGCCCACAGCATTTTCCTGTCGTTCGGCGGGAAGAGCCCGGACGAAATGCTCCAGGTACAGCGCGAAATCATGGAACTCGGTCTCGTCACCAACGGATACATCCGCAACTTCAACGAGTACGAGGGCAGCGGAATTCTCGGCGGAGTCGGATTCTTCCAGCATCTGCTGACCACGAGCGCGACCGCGCCCTCGCAGGAGGGCGGCTACCAGGGTCCCCTGTACACGGGCGACAAGCGCTCCCGGCAGCGGATGTACGAGTGCGTGGCCTGCGGTGAGATGGTCCGGGTCGGCGCGGGAGCGAAGTGGACCTCGGTCGGCGTCCTGCGCGCGGAAGGCTGCCCGAACTGCGGCAAGGGCCCCTTCCGCCCCGGCCCGCTGGTGCCCGTCGGAGCGGAGGACCAGGCCCGGCAGCCGGCGGCGCCGGGCCCGGACACCGACGGCGGGCCGCGGCCCCAGGGCGCGCCGGAGACCGTCGTACCGGAGAGCGCCGCGCCGGAACCCGTGGAGGAGACCGCCGCGCCGGAGCCCGCCGACGAGCTGGCGCCGTACACCACCGCCGGCCGGATCTGGCAGCCCCCCACCGCCGACGAGCGTGTCCTGCTGGAGGAACGGGCGGCGCCCTACGTCACCCGGCAGGCCGACGAGCACGACCTGGCGGCGATCGGGGCCTTCGAGGTCGACATCGCGCGTGTCTCCTTCGGTGGTGACGCCGTGGACGATCCCGCGCGGCACCGCACACGTCTGGCGCGCGCGATGGAGAAGTCCAGGGACGGGATGATCGTCGCCCACCGGCCGGGCGATCCGGTGATCGGCTGGCTGTGGGTCAGCATCAACCAGAACACGATGACCGGTGACCGCTACGCGAACTTCCGCTCCCTGGCCGTGGCCCCGGTGGAGCGCCGGGCCGAGGTCGCGGAGCTGCTGATCTCCTCGGGGCTGGAGTTCGCGGTGCGGAACGGGCTCACCGAGGTCGTCGGCCGGGTGCACGTCGCCAACGTCCCGATGCGCACCCTGTACCGGAAGTTCGGTTTCACCCCGGCCAACCTGGTGATGAAGCTGCGCCTGCCGGCGGGGGACGACACCGGGCTGTCCCTACCGCGGGATCCGAGCCATGCCGAGCGCTGACGGCGTCAAGTGCGTGGTGTGGGACCTGGACGGGACCCTGTGGGACGGCGTGGCGGTCGAGCGCGCCGACAGCGGGCTTCCCGAGGTCCGGCCGGACATGCTGGCGGCGGTCGACACGCTCGCCGGACACGGCGTGCTCAGCAGCATCGCCAGCCGCAGCGCTCCGGAGGTGCTGGAGCGCGTCGCCCGTGACCCCCGGCTCGCCTCCCGCTTCCTGGCCCCGCGGATCTCCTGGCAGGACAAGAGCGACGCCCTGCGGGCCATCGCCGCGGAGCTGGGCGTGGCGGTCGGGTCGCTGCTCCTGGTCGACGACTCCCCGTACGAGCGGGCCGAGGTGGAGGCCCTGCTGCCCGGGGTGCGTACGGCGGCCCCGCAGGACGTGCCCGCACTGCTGGACGCCCTCTCCGGCCGGCCGGTCACCCCGGAGGCACGCGCGCGGGCCGGCCTGTACCGCACCGAGGAGGCCCGCCGCCGGGCGGGCGAGCGCTTCGAGGGCGACAGGGAGGAGTTCCTGCGGTGGTGCGGGATGCGGATGGAGGCCGGTGCGGCGGGCGGTGCGGAGCTGCCACGGGCACTGGAGCTCGCCGAGCGCACCCACCGGCTGAACTCCTCGGGCCTGGACCGCGAGCAGGCCCGGGTCCTGGTCGAGCGGGGTGGACACCGGCTGTTCACGGCCCGCATGACCGACCGGTTCGGGGACTACGGCGTCATCGGCATGGCGCTGGTGCGGCCCGGTCCCGCCGAGTGGTCGCTACCCCTGCTCGCGCTGTCCTGCCGGATCGCCGGACGGGGTGCCTCCGTGGCCTTCCTGCGCTGGCTGATGGAACAGGCCCGGTCGGCCGGCGCGGACAGGTTCGCGCTGGATCTCCGGCCGACCGAGGCCAACACCGAGCTGCGGCTGCTGTTCCGCCAGGCCGGCCTGCGGGCCGACGCCGGCGGTCCGGCACCGTCGACGGTGACGTTGTCCCGGACCCTTCATGGCGACCTGCCCCCCTGGCCCGCCTGGTTGCGGGTGCGTCCGCTGCCGATTGGAACGACCCCATGACCGAAGAAACCCTGCGCGGACAACGGGCCCGGGTGGAGCGGGAGATCCGCTGGATGCTGGCCGACGCCGTACGCGCGGAGCGGGCCCGCGTCGAGCGACTGCCGTCGGGCACCAAACTGTTCGGCGCCGAGATCTCGCTGTCGTCGCTCGCCGGCGTGACCCTGCTGTCCGCCATCACCGACCGCTACGGCGTCGACGTGGCGGCCCAGGACCTGAGCCTGGACTGTCTGGAGTCCATCTCCACACTGGTCGACTTCGTGGTGTGGCACCTGGCCGTGTCACCCGGCAGCGGTGTGTGACCCGTCCGGCCGGGGCCGCGGCGGAAGCCGTGAACCGGCGCCGGGATGCGTCGGTGGAGCGGACGGCCCGGGGACCGGGCACGTCACCGCCGGCGGTGAGCACATGCCCTGACACGAGCGGGTACCCGGCGGGGGGACGAACGGACGTCACGCCTGTCCGGCCGGGAGGAAGCCGATGCTGCGTTTCGACGGCTGGATCGCCGGTCTCGGGACGGCGTCCGGCACCCGTGCCGTGCTGGGGCACTGGGTGCGGTCGCCGTTCGGGCCGTTCAGTGACGTCATGGTCGAGCGGGAGGACGGGCACCGGCTGCTGCTCGCGCCCTCCCGGCGGGTCGCGGACTTCGTCGCCACGACCTACAGCTTCGACGAGGTCCAGGTCACACCCGTCTGCGTGCGGGTCGAGGCGGCGCGGTGGACGGTGGCGGCCGGCCCGCTGGACCTGCGCTTCACCACGGGCCGGCGCGGCCTGCCGGGCCTGCTCCTGCGCGCCGTGCCCGCACCGCTCGCCGCCCGGCCGGCCTGGACCGCGGTGACGTACCTCCCCGCCCGGCTGCTGGGCGTGCGCACCCGCGGCAGCGCGGGCGGCGGGCGGCGCGAGTGGTACGGCGCGCTCGATCTCCGCCCGGTCGTGTCGGCCACCGTGGTCCTCGCCGGCCGGGACCTCGGACCGCTCGCCCCGGTCGTGCCGCCCGTGCGGTTCGGTTTCGGTTCGGCGCCCCGCCGGCCCGGCCTCGTACGGGTGACTACGACCGTGGCGACGCGGCGGCGGTCCGGTGTCCTGCCGCGCCGTGCGCCAGCCACTGGGACCAGGTGAGGTTCCAGTCGCCGTAGCCGTTGCCGGCGGCGACCGTCTGTGTGGAGCCGGTGACCCGGATGACGTCTCCGGGGATGATCCGCCGGTAGAAGCGCTCGGCGGTGCCGTCGGTGGCGAGGCCGACACAGCCGTGGGTGACGTTGGCCCGGCCCGCGTACGTGTCGGCGTTGGGGTTCTGGTGGACGTAGGTGCCGGACGTGGTGAGGTGCACGGCCCAGGCGTAGTAGCCGTGGTAGGCGTCGCCGAGACCGACGGTCCGGGAGTCCATGTAGACCTTGGGCTGCTTGTCCAGCACCACCATGGTGCCGTTCCAGGTGTCCAGGCCGGGGCGGCCGGCGGTGACCGGGATGCGGGTGGTGGGCCTGCCGTCCTCGGTGACGGTCATCGTGTGACCGCGCGCGTCGACGGTCGCGGTCAGTGAGCGGCCGATGGTGAAGTGCCGTACGGCGTGGCTGCCGACGCGCAGGGTGACCCGGGTGCCGGGCTTCCAGTAGGCCGGCGGGCGGTAGTCGACGCGCTGCCCGTCGAGCAGGTCGCGGTCCCTGACCCAGCTCCAGGCGCCGGCGACGGCGGGCTCGGTCCCGACGGTGAGCCGACGCTCGACCTCGGCGCGCAGGGCCGCCGGGACGGGGTGCGGGAAGGTGACGGATATCGGCATGCCGACCCCTGCCGTGGCGCCCTCGCCGACGTTGACCCTGGCGTGGGCGAGGGCGGCAGGCTCGGGGACGGCGGGCGCGGTCCGGCCGGGCGCGGCGCCGGACGTGTGCGGTCCCGGGGCGGCCGGGCCGGTGGGGTCGGCGGCGGCCGACGAGGTGGTGGCCGCGCACCCGGTCGCGGAGAGGACGAGTGCGCAGGCCGCCGCGAGAGCACCGGCGGCGGTACGCAGGCGGCCGTGCGGGCGGCGGCCGGGCGAGCAGCCGGGCGTCGTGCGGGTGGGCGTGTGGCCGGGTGCGTCGTGCGTGGACACGGAAGTTCCCCCTGTGATTCGTGCGGACATCGTCTGTACGCACCCCAAGGGGCGCCGGTTGCACCGGAGTTCCGGCGATTCCCCGTCCGGAGCGGCAGGCCCGGCGGTCCGGCGCGCCCCGTAGGATCGCCTCTCCGGGACGGGGACACGGGGGGCCGGATGACGGAGGAGGAGTTCGACGCCTTCTACACGGCTGCCTTCCCCCGCCTGGTGGGGCAGTTGTACGCCTTCACCGGTGACCACGCCGAGGCGCAGGACGTGGTGCAGGAGGCCTTCGTGCGGGCCTGGGACCGCCGTACGTCGTTCGACGCGGCCGAGGCTCCGGAGGCATGGATCCGCACGGTCGCCACCCGGCTCGCGATCAGCCGCTTCCGGCGTGCCCGGCGCTGGCTGGAACTCGTGCGGGGCGACACGCCCCCGGAGCAGACCCCGGGTCCCGGACCCGAGCATGTCGCCCTGGTCACCGCCCTGCGGAACCTGCCTGCGCCGCAGCGGCTGGCCGTCGTCCTCCACCACGTGTGCGATCTGAGCGTCGATCAGATCGCGCGGGAGACCGGCTCGCCCGTCGGGACGGTCAAGGCCCGGCTGGCCCGGGGCCGCGCCGCCCTCGCCCGCCACCTGTCGCCCGAGGAGGCTGAGACCATGACCGGGACGAAGGAGGCCACGCATGCCTCATGACCCGTCGGGCCCGGCCACGCCCGAGGAGATCTCCGACCGGCTCACGGCCGCGCTGCACGAGGTGGCGGACCGGGGCCGGCGCTCCGCCCCCGCCCCGGGGGCCGTCGTACGGCGGCGGGCCGTGCTGCGCCGCCGTACCCGCCGGGCCGGACTGCTCTCGGCGGGTCTGGCCTTCGCGGGCACGGCCGCCCTCGTCGGCACGGGCCTGCTGGACCCCTCCGACCGGCCGGCGCGCCCGCCCGCGGCCACCGCCTCCACGACCGCTCCGGCACCGCACCCGTCGTCCGGTGACAGCACCGTCCACGACATCAGCGTCGACCTCACCACGCTGCGACTGCGCGCCGGCGGGCGGACGTTCTCCGTCTCCGCGCCCGGCATGAACCAGCCGTTCCGCGGCGACTCGGTCGCCCGCGTCACCGCACGCCACCGGCACGCGCGGTTCAGCTCCTCGCCGACGGGCGTGGTGGAGCGGCACGACTGGGTGCTGGCGTTCCTCGGCTCGCGGCAGGAGCCGCACTTCCTCTACGGCACGGGCGGCACGGTGGACGTCCCCGGGCGCCGCCCGTCCACGCTGGGCCTGATCGGGCTGCGCACCGCCGACGCCCGCTGGCTGTACGAGCACACCGCCGTCGGCGCCAAGATCACGATCACCGGCGAGGGGACCTGACGCCCGGCCCCGGTGCCCGGTTCAGCACTTGCCGGTGGGGGCCACGCTCACCGCGTCGCGCTGCCAGGCCAGATGGCGGACCGTCGCGGCGCCCTTGCCGTTCGCGCCGCCCGGCCGGGTCCTGACCGTGACACCGGTGCCGTCGGCCGCCAGCAGTTCACCGCACACCGTCTGCCCGCGGGTGTGCACCAGGACCGTCTGCGCCGGCTCGTCCGGCCCCGGGGCCACCCAGGTGGCCAGGATCCCGAGCGCGGTGGCCGACACACCGAGCACGGTCGCCCAGCGCGCAACACGGATCCGCTTCGCGATCCGGTCCCGCTCCACGCGCTCCCAGTCCAGCAGCGCCACGGCATGGGCGTACGGCAGCCGGTCCCCGGGCCGGCCGTGGGCGGCCGACACCGCGGCGAAGGCGGCGACGAGCAGCGCCACCAGCCCCGTCGCCACCAGCACGACGACCGTCAGCCGGTAACCGGCGGGCAGTTCGGCGACGTTCTCGCGGCCCTTGAGGACCAGGACGGCGGCGAGGAGCCCGGTGGCGAGCGTGAGGAAGTTCCGCCAGCCCTCCGCCTGCGCCCGCGCGAGCGCCACCTGGCCCTCCACCATCGCGTCCAGCCGCTGTTGGGCGCGCCGCAGTTCCAGGGGCGCGTACCTTCTCCCGGACACCGTCACGAGCCGGCACCCGCCGGACGGACCGCCATCCACGCGGCGCCGCAGCCCCCGGTCTCCTGCTCGTCCCCGGCGTGTGCCCGAAGGCACCGGCACTGCATGTACACCTCGTCCGGCACCTTCGCCTCCACCTTGAGGCGCCGCCGGCCCAGCGTCACCGCACCGGGCATCACGTCCGGGACCGGGTGCACGGTCGGACCGTCACATGCCGGGCAGCTGCCGGAGACGACGAGCCGTCCGCCGGAGGAGTCCCACACGAACCCGGCCTGCTGGTCCGGCCAATACGTGGCCTCGTAGGCCTTGTCGACGTGCGACACGTCAGCTCCTCTCGTGCGGCGGCAGGCGGAGGCCGAACAACGGCGCGTAGTCCCGGAGCCGGGCGCGCACCTCGTCGGCGGTCGAATCCGTCTCCTCGGCTGCCAGCCTGATGTGGTCCTCGGGCACGTCACCGGACAGGACCGGTTCCCGGCCGGTGAGCCGGGCGGTGAGCAGGACGACGTCCCGCCAGTCCGGGACGCGGGTGCAGCCGGGCTCGGGGAACGGGACGTCCAGCCCGATCGCGACGAAGGGCCGCAGTCTGCGGTAGGTCTCCCGCAGCCCGTTGCCGAGCCGGCCGGCGGCCACCACCAGGGCGAACGGCGTCAGCGTCCAGGACGTCTCCAGGTCGGCCTGGAGCAGCGCGTGCTCGGCGGCGACGTCCCGCTCCGTGCGCTCGGACGGCCGGACGAAGCCGGGGGACACGGGCACGGTGGGGGCGCCCATGGAGCGGTACTCGTTGAGAACGGCGGCGGCGGTGGCGAGGTCGGTACCGGTGCTGTCCGCGAATCTGACCAGGTTGTGCAGCCAGACGGCCTTGCGCCACCTCCCCTCTCTGAAAGACAGGGCGTTGACCACCGCCTCGCCCGGTCTCAGTCCGGCGGCGTCCTGTGGGATCTCCGGCACGTCGAAGCCGTAGGGGGCCAGCTGGTCCCGCACCCTCTTCTCGGTGGTGCCGAGGTCGTCACCGGTCTCCGCCGCGAGAGCCATGAGCGAAGCGGGCCCCAGCCTGGCGTCGCGCCCGACGCGCCTCGAGCCGAAGGTGTGTCCCGCACTCCGCTGCCCCCGCGACAACGAGCTGCGCCCCCACAGACCCCGGGGGCGCGCGGACCGGGACTGGGACAGCCAGGTGCGGGCCGCCTCGACCGCGCGGCGTTCGGCCAGGCCGGCTTCCGCGAGCGCTTCCACCGCGGCGATGTGCCGGGGCCGCGACGCGGGGTCGTCCAGGTCGGCGATCCGCCCCAGCAGCTGCCAGGTGGTGATCGGCGGTGCCCCGGACGCGTCCCCGTCGCCGTCACCGCGTGGGGCGGCCCACTCCGCCGGAAGCTGCCTGCACCAGCCGGGCGGCAGGAACGAGGCGAGCGGGCCCGGCTCCGCGACCTCGACGCCCAGCGGGCCCGCCCAGCCGGCCAGCCAGTCCGCCGTGGCCCCGACGGTCTCCTCCCGCTCGGCGGACAGCCGGACCAGATGCCGCAGACCGATCGGGCCCGGGGTGAGAAACGGTGGTTCCGCGTCCAGATCCCTGCTGAGCGCTTCGAGCTGCGTTTCGTCCAGGCAGTAGGGGAGATCAGGACCGGTGAGCCGGTAACCGAGGGGCTCGAAGCGGCGCACGACCGCCTCGATCTCCGCCGGCGGGATACCGGTCTGGTGCGCCCGGTAGGCGACGTCCACCGGACGCACCGCCCCGGAGAACTCGAGCGTGATGACCAACGGCCGGGATCCGGAGGCCTGGTCGTTCAGCAGGACGCGCCGTTCGCGGGCGTCCACGCGATGGGTCTCGAGTGGCCCGAGGTCCGGCGGTGCGGGTATCGACGGATCGACGGCCGACAACTGCACGAGCAGCTGCGCGAGAGTCCCCAGGCTCACCTTCTCGGCGGCCGACACGCGCACCATCGCCTGCCTCACGGCATGACCCCAGCTGTCGTCGTCCTCCCAGGCGGACCGGCCCCTCGCGTCCCGGAACTCCTCGTAGAACGTGGTCGCCAGACGACTCGGAACGATGCCGTCCAGGGCACGGATGTCCGCGGCCTCGGGAACGGGCGCACCCATGAGGGCGTACCGGCGCAGCCTGCGTGTCACCTCCCGCAGCGAGCGGCCGGTGTCCCCGGCGGCGCGCAGCGGTTCTCTCCACGATCTGCCCGGTGCGCTGCGGAACAGCATCGCGTCGAGGGGCTCGGGCCGGGGGAAGCCCGCCTGCGCGCTGATCGTCTCGGGCTCCTGCTGCGCACCCAGGACGCCGGCGCGCCAGGCCACGAAGAAGCGCACCCCGAGGTCGGCCTCCCCGATGCTCGTCCTGAGGATCGCCTCGTCGACGGGCAGACACCCGACGCCGGCCAGCGTGAGGTCACGCTGGTCCAGGACCCAGTGCTCGCGCCGCGGCTGCAACTGAACCGACACGGGTACGTCGGCCTCCATCAGCCGGCCGATGACCTGCTGCGCGATCCTCGGGTGGGTGCCGGCCAGGTTCCACAGCCACTCCAGCGGGAACGGCCGCCACGCCTTGCGGACCAGCGCCGGGACCGCTGCCTCCAGGTCCTCCTCGACGCGGTGCTCGTCGTACCCGAGGAAGCGGTTGCGGTCGACGCTCAGCTCAAGCCGGTGCCGGCCGCGCAGGTTCACCACGAAGCCGTCCGGCGCGTCGTCCTCCGAGACCAGCAGCCCGTCGGCCAGCAGCATGCCCGCGCCCTGGACCCACCACACGCCCTCCGTGGCCTTGATGCGCGTGCCCGGCAGCGAGGAGTCGCCGTACAGCTCGCCCGGCCGCCAGGTCACCGGGTCACGGCCCTGCTCCCGGGCGGTCACCTCCAGCGGGGTGCTGATCAGGAATTCGCCTAACGCCTGCACGAGGGAGGGGCGTTGGTCCTGCGTCGCGTCGGGCTCGTCGTGCAGGTACAGCCGGACCCTGGTGCCCCCGTTCTCCAGCCCTGTCCGCTCCCTGCTCAGGTGCATCAGGCCCGAGCCCGCGGTGACGCTGGCCCGGTGGCCGTCCTCGAGGGGCACGCTGCCGGCCATGGTGACCGGCCGGGTGACCACCTCGACCTCCTCGGCCAGCATGAAGTAGCTGAAGACGCCGATGCCGAACCGGCTGTTCAGCTCGGTGGTGATGCCCCGCCGGCGCCACCGGCGCATCTCCCGCATCCGGGACGCGGACTGTTCGGAGCGGCGGCCGGCCTGGGCGAAGAGGTCCCTCAGCTCCTCTGCCGTCATCCCGACGCCGTTGTCCTCGCACTCGATGTACGTCCGGCCCGTGGCAGGGTCGACGTCCTGGGTGAAGACGATGCGGCATCCGGCGAGCTGTTCCTGCTCGGTCTCCTCGCCGGTCTGCCGCGCGTGGTCCCAGTACCGGCGCCTCGCCTGGCGCACCCGGCACGCGTCGAGGGCGTTCTGGTACAGCTCACGCACCGCCAGCATCCGGTCCCCGTACAGCTGGGTGCCCATGATGAGCGGCTTGACCTCGTCCTCGGCCAGCCGGAACCGGGGCGGTGGCCGGTCGAACCCGTTGTTCCTGGGCATCAGGCCCTCGGTCTTGATCACCTTGGGCAGGCCGGAGAGGAGGTCGCCGGTCCGCATGGCGACCTGGCTGCGCCGGATCGCCTCCGACACCGTGATGATCCGGGTGGTGAGCCGTTCCAGCGCCGTGTACAGGGCGGCGTTGCCGCACTTGAACACCAGCAGCCAGCGGGTGGACGGGTTGCGCCCGGGCACGGCGGTGTCCCCCGACCGGCCGCCGGTGCTGGGCCGGAAGCCGTCGTTCGTGGTGATCTCGCCGATGATGCTCTCGGGCCGGACCTGCGTGGGCTCGCGCGGGCCCAGGTGGTCGATGAGCACGCCGTCGAGCATGCGCGGGTCGATGGCCAGGAGGCCGGCGAGGTGCAGCAGCGCGGCCAGGTCGCGGGGGCGCCAGTTCCACCGCTCCTCCCCGCACAGATACGTGCACAGGCCGGTCTCCCAGTCGGTGCCGTCGGGGGCCACGGTGTCCGCCGGGGTGCCGGTGCCGAGCTGGGAGACGACCTGGATCACGGCGTGCCGCAGCTTGTCCCGGCCCTCGGTGCCCAGTGTGAGGTCGGCGGCGCTCTCCGCCGCCCGCACCAGCAGGTCGACCGCGCGGCGCAGGCTCTCCAGCTCCGCGTCGCCGCGCTGCTCCCACAGCAGGTCCCAGTCGGCGAGGAAGCGGTGGCGCAGCCAGTACTCCGCGCTGCGGGCGTCGTCCTTGCGCCCGCGCCGCAGCAGCGTCCGGCGGGTCGCCTCGATCTGCCGGTGGGCGCGTCGTACGTCACCCATGTCACGGTCGAGATGCGACGCGAAGCTGCCCTCGGGCAGGGCCTGGGCGGTGGTGGTGCCGGTGTCGTCCGGGCCGTCCCCGTGGAGGTTGCGCAGCGCGAGCAGGCCGCAGGCCAGCGCGGCCTCGCGCAGGAACGGCGCGCCCAGGAGGACCACGGTCTCGATCAGGCTCAGGCGCGCGTCGGCGGCTTCCAGGAGGTGGCCGAGCCGCTTGATCAGCCGCTCCTGGACGAGGGGGTCGTCCCACGGGTCGGAGTCGGCCTGCTTGGCTCTGCGGATCTCGCCGACCTTGGTCACGACCTCCGCGAGGTGGCCCTTCGCCCTTGCCTGCTGGGCGTCCGTGCCCCCGGTCCGCTCCCACAGGTCCGACTGGACGACCGCGTCCATCCAGGGACCGGACGACGTCATCGCCTCGCACAGCGGTACGTCGGCGTGGGACCCGGCCTTCCCGTCGAAGCTCAGCCACCGGGTGGCGATGCCGGGCGGTCTGCGGGCGGTGTAGTTCGCCGCGATCTGCGGGGCGCGACGCTGCACACGCCGGATCACCTCGCCGAGCGTACGGGCCGAGGACTCCGGCGCCAGGGTCTCGCTCAGGGCCCTGGCCAGGACGCTCCCGCTCTCGGGGTGCCCCAGGGCCTCCTCCCCGGGGGAGCAGGCGCTCAGCAGGACGACGTTGTCCCGGTCGCGGCTGACCTTCATCCCCTCGAAGGTGGCCGCCGGGGTGCCGCCGCTGCTCCGGCAGGCGTCGAAGCAGAGCATCACCGTGGCGCTGGAGGTCAGGGGTGCCAGCAGTTCGTCGGGCACCACCTCGATGAGTCCCTGCGGGCCCAGGGTCCGCTGCCCGTCGGGCCCCCACCGCGCACGCGTGTCGCTCGGCAGGAGGTAGTCGGTCCCGCCGAACCGGACGCCGTGGCCGGCGAAGTAGACGAGGCCGACGTCGCCGTCCTCGCAGGAGTTCAGGAAACGGCCCAGCTCGTCCCGGACGGTGCCGCCGTCGGTGGTGTCCTCCTCGTCCAGGACGGTCACGTGTTCCGGCGGGTAGTTGCTGCGCAGCAGTGTGTTGCGCAGGGTCACCGCGTCCCTGGCGGTGAAGGGCAGGGCCGGGAAGTCGTCCTTCAGCTCCGGCACCTGTTCCAGCTGCGGATACGCGGGCACCGCGATCAGCAGAGCCCGCCGACGCCCGGCGCTCATCGTGCTCAAACCCCCCTGGGCCCTCGCGACTTCACGCCCGCTCCGGCGCGAAGGGCGATTATCGCAGACGGGCGCCGCCGGCCGGGGCGCAACCGCAGGTCCCAGGGGCTCCGGCCGGCGGGTGGGGCGCGGACGGCCGCCGCGCCCGGGCCGGGGCGCGGCGGCCGTCCGGGCGTCGGCTACTCGTCGTCGCTGGTCATGACCGGGGTCGAGCGTCCCGGCTCGGGCAGCTCGGCCATCTCCGACCGTACGACCAGGACGTCCCCGATGAACAGGTCGTAGATCAGGATGCCGATGGCGCCGCCGATCAGCGGCCCGACGATCGGGATCCACCAGTAGGCGCTGAACGCGCCGGGCACGGTCCCCGGGAACGCCAGCCCGTCCCAGCCCGCCGCGTAGGTGAACAGGCGGGGTCCGAAGTCACGGGCCGGGTTGATGGCGTACCCGGCGTTCGCTCCGTACGACATGCCGATGGCGGCGACGACGAAGCCCACGATCAGCGGCCCCAGGTTGGCCTTCACGGCCTGGTTGCGCAGGTCGATGACGGCGGCGATCAGCATGAGCAGGAAGGCCGTGCCGACGATCTGGTCGATCAGCGGCCCCCAGGTGCCGCCGTGGAAGTACGGCGCCGGGAACGTCGCGAAGATCGAGAACGTGGCGAGGGTGTGCCCGTCCGTCTTGGGCCCCTTCATCGCGCTGTCGAAAGCGTTGATCGCGTTGTGGTACACGAGGTAGACCAGGGCCGCGCCGGTGAGGGCGCCGACGACCTGGGCGAACCAGTACGGCACGACCTTGGCCCAGGAGAAACCGCGGCGCAGGGCCATCGCCAGGGTCACCGCGGGGTTGAGGTGGGCGCCGCTGATGCCGCCGGCGACGTAGACGCCGAGCATGACGGCCATCGCCCAGCCCCAGGTGATCAGGAGCCAGTCGCCGGCCGCGAGGAAGATCGTGGTGGTGGTGGCGGCCCGGCCCGAGCCGGGCAGTGCGGCGACCGCCATCGCGACCACGCCGCAGCCGAAGGAGATGAGGACGAATGTTCCGAGGAACTCCGCCAGACACTCGCCCAGCAGCCCGCCGCGGCTTCTGAGCCGTGACGGCTTGACGAGCGGAGGGATTTCCACAGCCATGGAGGCCCCCTTCGAGAGAGCGGTGCGCCCAATATCACCATATTGGCCCACAAAGTCACTCCCCGCAGGGTGACGGCCCCGGCCGTCGGCTCCGCCCCCGAAGCCGTGCCGCGCCCCGAATCCGGACGACGGACCCTAGAAGGCGTGCGGTGCCCCGGCCGGCGCGGCGGACGCCCGCTCCACCGCCCGCATCCGCTCCGTCTGGACGGCCGTGACGGTCCGCACGGCGAGCGCCCCGGCGACGGCGGCCCCGACGACGGCCGCGTCACTCGCGAGGAGCGGCCACACCCCCGCGTAGGCGCGGGCGATGATCTCGTCCGTGGAGTCCTCGTAGAGGAGTCCCACGCCGCTGAGCATCCCGATCAGCCACAGTCCCCACCACACCTCGACGGAGACGGGCAGCCTGCGCCCCGGCGCCGTACGGCGGAACGCGTCGGCGACGATCCCCCGCGGGAACCACAGGTTGACGACCGGCACGATCCACCCGAGGCAGAGCCAGATCCCGGAGTACCTGGCTTCCTCCCCCGACAGCGCCCGCGCGTTGTCCCGCACCCGCGCCAGCCACGACAGGAAGAGCAGCGCGCAGAGGATCACCGCGCCGCCCCCGAGGGAGGTGACGAGGTGATAGGAGTCCTCCAGCGAGGTCAGCGGCCGGTGCACCCCGCCGCCCTGGTCCGGCGGACCCGACGCCGGCTCCCCGGCCAGCGCCAGCCGCACCTCCCACACGGCCCGCGCCGCCCAGGCGGCCCCGGCGAGAAGCAGCCCCCCGGCTGCCAGCCGGCCCGTCGTCCGGACGAACCGGAGGTCGGAGGGACGGCCGCCGGTCTGGTACGTCTGTTCGGTCATCAGCTCATCCTGTCATCCGACGAGGTCGGTGTGCGGAGCCTGGGCGACGTTCCCGCCGGGCCGGCCCCCGGACAGGCGGGCGGGGTTCGCCCTCGCCCTCGCCGACCACCTGGACGCGGTCGTGGTCGAGGGTGCCGCCGCCGGGCGTCCGCTGCACCCACAGTTCCTTCGCGCCGGTCGCCTTCCTCACCAGCCGTTCGATCCCGGCGAGTTCACCCGGCTCCAGGCCGGGCATGGCACGCAGCCCGGGCCGGCTCTCGGAGGTGTACGGATACCCCTCGGTCCGGTCGCCCTTCGCCAGGCACCGCTCCGGCGGGCCGGGGCGGCGGTTGCGGGGGCATGCGGCGAACCTGGACACATGGCAATCAATCCCCGTACGCCGAAACGGCATGCGCATTTTTTACCCGCGCGGCAGAGACGAATCGCTCTCCCGTCCGTACTGCTGTGCGTCCCACCCGCCCGCCGCTCCCGCCGCGGGCCGGATCCACGACCGGACAGGAGGCACGGTGCGCTTTTCGCGGAACGCGACGGGAACTCTCTTCGTGGGCGGTGCGATGGCCCTGACCCTCGTGGCACTCGCCTACCCGGGCATGCTCGGGCTGAGCACCGTCTCCAGCTCCCCCACGCGGGTCATCGCCAACACCCAGTGGGGCCCGCTCACCGAGTCCGACCGCGACTTCGTGGTCAAGGTACGGGCGGCCGGGCTGTGGGAGTACCCGGTGGGGCAGATCGGCCTGCAGAAGGGCGGCTCCAAGGAGGTGCTCACGGCCAGCCGGCACCTGATCGACGGGCACGCGGCGCTGGACACCACCTGCCGCAAGGTCGCGCCCATGCTGAACATCACCCTGCCCAACGTCGCGAGCCCTCAGCAGGAGGGGTTCGTCAACACGCTGAAGTCGGACACCGGCAAGCAGTTCGACACCGACTTCGCCAACATCCTGCGGATGACCCACGGCTCGATCTTCAACACCATCGCCAAGATCCGGTCCACGACCAAGAACTCGCTGGTGCGGGCCCTGGCCGACCAGGCCAATGACACCGTGCTCGACCACATGACGGTGATGGAGAAGACGGGTCTGGTCGACTTCGACCAGACCCTGTTCCAGCAGACGACCCCACCGAAGCTCCCCGACACCGACCTGACCCCGCCGCCGCCGGCCGCGGGCCAGCCGGAGGTGGTGCTCACGCCGCCGCCGACCGCCACCTCCACCCCCGTGGACATCGACGGCCTCGCCGGTGGCGGCAACAACGGCCCGGCACCCGGTGCGAGCCCGGTCCCGACGGTGCGTTAGGCCAGCCACACGGTGGTGTCCGGCGGCAGGGTGCCGCCGCCCGGGAGCGGGGCGCTGCTCAGCAGCACCTCGCCCGGCGGGAGCGGTACCGGCTCGGCACCGAGATGGGTGACACACCGCCAGGCCTCTCCGCGGGTGAAGTCCAGCACCCCGGCGGGCGCCTCGGGCGTCCAGGTGAGTGTCTCGCCCTCCAGCAGCTTGCGGCGCAGCCGCAGCGCGGTGCGGTACAGCTCCAGCGTGGAGCCCTCGGTGCCGGCCTGCGCCTCCACGGCGTACGCCGCGAAGGACTCCGGCTGCGGCAGCCAGGCGGCGCCGGGCCCGAAGCCGTACGACGGCCCGGTCGTCGTCCACGGCAGGGGCACCCGGCAGCCGTCGCGGCCCTTGCGGACATGGCCGGTCTGCTCCCAGATCGGGTCCTGGAGCACCTCGGTGGGCAGGTCGGCGACCTCGGGCAGGCCGAGTTCCTCACCCTGGTACAGGTACGCCGAGCCGGGCAGCGCCAGCATCAGCAGGGTCGCGGCCCGAGCCCGGCGCAGGCCCGCCGCCGCGTCGACCGCGGGCGCGGTGCCGCCGGACAGCAGCCAGGCGGCGGGGTCGGTGCCGGGCGGCAGCACGAGGCGGGAGGCGTGCCGGACGACGTCGTGGTTGGACAGCACCCAGGTGGCGGAGGCACCGACGGCTCGGGCCGTGGCCAGTGAGGCCGTGATGACGTCCCGCAGCTCCTCCGCGTCCCACGGGGCCCCCAGGTACTCGAAGTTGAACGCCTGGCCGAGTTCGTCGGGGCGGGCGTACAGGGCGCGGCGGGGGCCCGGCACCCAGGCCTCGGCGACGGCGGTGCGCGGCGGGCTGTAGGCGTCGAAGACCTTGCGCCAGTCGCGGTAGATCTCGTGGACCTCGTCGCGGTCCCAGTACGGGTGGCTGCCGGGCGGGACCGCAGCCAGGGCCTCCTCACCGGACGCGCCGACGTCGCCGACGTCCCGCAGCGGCTCGGCGAGGTCCTTGGCCAGGCCGTGGGCGACGTCGACCCGGAACCCGTCGACCCCCCGGTCGGACCAGAAGCGCAGGGTGGTGCGGAAGTCGGCGCGGACCTCCTCGTTGTCCCAGTTGAGGTCGGGCTGTTCGGGGGCGAAGAGATGGAGGTACCACTCGCCGTCGGGCACCCGCCGCCAGGCGCTGCCGCCGAACAGCGACTGCCAGTCGGTGGGCGGGAGTTCGCCGTGCGCGCCGCGGCCCGCGCGGAAGACGTAACGGTCGCGGGCGGCGGAGCCGGGAGCGGCGCGCAGCGCCTCCTGGAACCAGGGGTGCCGGTCGGAGGTGTGGTTGGGGACGACGTCGACGACGACCTTCAGGCCGAGCCGGTGCGCCTCGGCGACCAGGGCGCCGAAGTCGTCCAGGGTGCCCAGGCGCGGGTCGACGTCCCGGTGGTCGGCGACGTCGTAGCCGCCGTCGGCGAGTTCGGAGGGGTAGAAGGGGCTCAGCCACAGGGCGTCCACGCCCAGCGTCGCCAGGTGGTTCAGGCGCTGGGTGATGCCCCTCAGATCGCCCAGCCCGTCGCCGTCGGCGTCGGCGAAGCTGCGCGGATAGACCTGGTAGATGACGGCCTGCCGCCACCAGTCGGGGTTCCTGGACGAGAGGTCTGCCATGCGGGCTCCCATGGACGGACGACGGTACGGACCCTGTATCTGTCCACATTGCCCGGAAAGGGAACCTTCCTCGAGGCCGGTCAGAGGGCGCAGTGCTCCAAAAGGCCGCGTACCTGCGCGTCCACCACCCGGTAGCGCACCACGCGTCCCTCCTTCTCCCCCGCCACGACCCCGGCCGCCCGCAGCAGCCGCAGCGCCTGGGAGACGGCGGGGTCGTTCATGCCGGTGGCGATCGCGAGGTCGGAGACGGCGAGCGGACCGGTGCGGTGCAGGGCGAGCAGCAGCGCGAGCCGGTTGGGGTCGGCCAGGAGGGAGAAACGGCCGGACCAGGTGCGCAGGTGATCCGCGTCGCCGATGGCGGCGATCGCCTCGCACACCCGGTGACCGTCGATGGTGCGACGGTCGGCTCGGTCGGCAGGCACGAGATGCATGACGCCATCCTCGCAGGCACCGATGTGATCTTGAATACCTGCGCAGGTGCGCAGCTATGCAGAGAACCGCACGCCCCTCTACGGTGGGCGGGCCGTGGTGCTCGGGAAGTCGATGCAAGGTCGACGCGGCCCTCGCCACTGTGATCAGGGAGTTCCCGTTCCGTCCGGCAGCCGCCGGGCCACTGGTCGTACGCGACCGGGAAGGCAGGAACGGCGGACGTGGACCTGTAAGCCAGGAGACCGGCCACGGCAGCTCACGAAGTGATCCACGAGGTGCTGGAGCGTGAACCTGATGACCGACGCCGCGTCTTTCCGCTGGCGACGTGAGGACACCGTCAAGACGGCGGGACTGCTGGCGGTGATAGTCGCCCTGCACGTCGTCGCCTTCGGGATCCTCTTCCTCCTCGTCGCCCCCGAGCACTACCGGGTGGGCACCGACGTCTTCGGCGTCGGGCTCGGCGTCACCGCCTACACCCTCGGCATGCGGCACGCCTTCGACGCCGACCACATCGCCGCCATCGACAACACGACCCGCAAGCTGATGGCCGACGGCAAACGGCCCGTGTCGGTGGGCTTCTGGTTCGCGCTCGGCCACTCCAGCGTCGTCGTCCTGCTGGCGCTGCTGATCGCGGGCGGCACCTCCCTCGCCGGGAAGGTCATGAACGAGGGATCCAGCACCCACCAGGTGCTCGGCGTCCTCGGGACCACCGTCTCCGGCACGTTCCTCTACCTCATCGCGGCCCTGAACCTGGTCGCGCTGGTGGGCATCCTCAAGGTGTTCCGCGCCATGCGCGCCGGGGCGTACGACGAGAAACAGCTGGAACGGCACCTGGACTCACGCGGCTTCATGAACCGGCTCCTCGGCCGGCTCACCAAGTCCGTGTCCCGTCCGGGCCAGATGTACCCGCTCGGCTTCCTCTTCGGCCTCGGCTTCGACACGGCCACCGAGGTCACGCTGATGGTGATGGCCGGCTCCGGCGCGGCGGCCGGCCTGCCCTGGTACGCGGTCCTCTGCCTGCCGCTGCTCTTCGCCGCCGGGATGAGCCTGTTCGACACCCTCGACGGCACGTTCATGAACTTCGCCTACCAGTGGGCGTTCTCCAACCCCGTCCGCAAGGTGTTCTACAACCTCGCCATCACCGGCCTGTCCATCGCCGTCGCCCTCTTCATCGGCACGATCGAGCTGGTCGGCGTCCTGCACGAGAAGTTCGACCTGCACGACGACCTCACCGGCTGGGTCGCCGGCCTCGACCTGGACAACGTCGGCTACCTCATCGTCGGCCTGTTCGTCGTCGTATGGGCGGCGGCGCTGGCGTACTGGCGGTTCGCCAGGGTGGAGGAGCGCTGGTCGGAACGGGTGCCGGCCACCGCCGACTAGGGTCTTTCGTTCGGATCGGGCCGGATCGGGGCCCGCGAGCCCGGCATGATCCGAACGAGAGGGCCTAGCGGCCGACCGTCTCCAGGTACAGCTTCACGTACCGGTCCACGTCGACCTCCAGGGCCACGTCCACCAGGGCGTGTTCGCGGCGGCCCCCGTGGATCTCGGACTCGCCGGGGCGGGGCCGGCGGTCCACGACAGTCTGGCCCCGGGACGGGCCGGGGGCCAGGGTGACCTCCACCGGCAGCAGCCGGGTGGTGATGCCCTGCGGGTCGGCGACCGCGCACACCGCGCCCGCGTCGCCGAGGCCGCCCGCCTCCTCCGCCTCGGCCGGCCCGCCCTGCGAGGTCGGCCGGTGGGCGAGGAGGTCACCGGCCAGGCGGGTACCGGGCTCGTCGCTCGCGCGCAGCCGGTGCACCTCCGGGCCGGGCACGACGACCTGCCGGAAGACGTCCAGGCCGTACATCGTGATCGGCACCCCGGCCGTGAGCAGGATCGCCGCCGCCTCCGGGTCGTGCCAGACGTTGAACTCGGCGACCGGGGTGGCGTTGCCGACGGCCACGGCCCCGCCCATGAACACGATCCGCTCGATGTTCCCGGTCACCTCCGGATGGGTGCGCAGCAGCAGGGCGATGTTCGTCAGCGGCGCGGTCGGGACCAGGGTCACCGGGCGCGGGGAGGCGAGGATCTCCCGGTGCAGAAGGGTGACGGCGTCGACGGCTGCCGGGGCCCGGGTGGGCGCGGGCAGGCCCAGGTCGCCCATGCCGTCCGTGCCGTGCACATGCCGGGCCGAGCGGGCCGGCTCGATCAGCGGGCGTGCGGCGCCCCGCGCCACCGGGACGTCGGGCGCGCCCGCCCTCTCCAGCACGGTCAGCGTGTTGCGGACCACCCCGTCGACGTCGGTGTTCCCCGCCACGCAGGTCACCGCCCGCAGGTCGAGACCCGGGTGCCGTACGGCGAACAGCAGGGCCAGGGCGTCGTCGACGCCGGTGTCGCAGTCGATGATCACGGGGATCGGCTCACCGGTCACAGCGCACTCCTTCCGTCGTGCCGACCTTAGATCAGCCCCCGGGCACCCGACCGATACCGGCCCGACCTGCCCCGGTGCCCCGGACCCGGCGAGCCGGGGCGACCACGCCGGCCGGCCCCGGGCGGCACCGCGTGGGGTCCCGGCGCAGCGGACGGGCCGCCGGCGCCCGGGCCACGACCGTCACGAGGCGTACGGCGCCCGGCCCGCCGCCCGGACTCCCACGCCTGCCACCGCCGGGCGGGCACCACGTGACACCACCTCGGCGGGCCGGGCAGCAGCGTCCCGGACCGCGCCCCGGCGTCCTGCACCCAGTGTCCTCGCGCTCGGTGTACCCGGGGTCCGTGTGCTCGGGCTCGGCGAGTGAGGCCGGTCCCCGGGCGGTACCGCGCCACCACCCGCACGGCGGCCCGGCGCGCCCCCTCACCCGTACGGTCCCGAGCGCTGGTGGGCGGGGCGGGCCGGTGGTGCCGTGGGACCAGGCGTCCCGCCGGTCCGTACGCAGCCCAGGAGGCACCGATGACCCCCGCGATAGGCACCCGCATCGCCCGGCTCCCCCGAGCCGTCCTGCTGCCCCTCCTCGCCACCGGTCTCCTCACCGCCGGCGGCTGCGCGGCCCTCGGTCTCCACCAGCCGGCGTCCGCCCCGCACCCTCTCCCCACTGTCGACCGGCCGACCGCGACGCCCAGGGCGTCGGCGCGGCCGGACGGTTCCACGCTCAGCGACGAGCAGGCGCAGGCGGCGCTCATCACCCAGAGCGACCTCGGTGCCCCCTGGACCCCCACACGCGGCGCGGCCACCTGGCGGGACGGGCTGTTGAAGGCGGCCACCTCGGCCGGGGAGTGCCAGCGGCTGCTGGACGCCCTCTACAGCGACGAACTGCTCGGCGCCCCGGCCCGCGCCGCCACCGGTCTGGACGACGCCGACACCGACGCCCAGCTCCGCTACCAGATCGGCACCCGCCGCCCGGCGGACGTGGACGCCGTGCTGTCCTGGCTGCGGACGATGCCGGCGCGGTGCGCGCGGTTCACGGCCACCACCGAACTGGGGGCCGTGGAGGACGTCCAGGTGACCGACGCGCCGCTGCCCGAGGTCGGGGACGCGCGCCAGGGCCTCAGGATCAGCGTGGCCGGTACGACACCGGACGGCGAGGAGAGCCTGCTCACGCTGGACATGGCCGCGGTCCGGGTCGGCGAGGACTCCTTCGCCCTCACCAACGGCGGCCTGGGCGACGTACCGAACGACGCGACGCAGGCCGCCGTCCAGGTCGGTGCCCTGCGCCTGGCCGACATCCGCAGGCAGGGCCGCGCCCAGGTGTGAGGTTCACAGGGGCGGGTGGGCCGGGGCGGGGCCCAGGGTGGTGGTGCCCGGGGCGGTGCGGTGGCCCAGGCCGGTGCGGTAGGCGTCCAGGGCCGCCTCGACGCGGCCCGTACGGCGCAGCAGGTCGCCCAGGAGACGGCACAGGTCGGCCAGGTCGCCGGCGGCACCCGCGCGTTCCAGGAGGCTGAGGGCGCGGACGTAGTGCTCCTCGGCGGCCTCGGTGTCCCCCGCGTCCTCGGCGATGATGCCGAGCAGGCGGTGCGCGGCGGCGGCGTGGACGGCGCCGCGCTCGGAGGAGAAGTCCCCGGCGACGCCCCGGAGCAGCGCGGCGGCCTCGTCCGACTTGCCCCGGCGGTGCAGCACGTCGGCCAGTTCGACCGCGGCCTGGCTGCGGTACAGGGCGGCCCGGCTCTCCGCGAGCATGGTGTGGGCCTGGCGCAGCTCGGCCTCGGCCCGCTCGAGCTCGCCGTTCTGCGCGCAGACGTAGCCGCGCATCCAGTGGCAGTTGGCCAGTTCGGTGCGCAGGCTCAGCTGCCGGTACAGCTCGGCGGCCTTGGCCAGGGAGGCGTCGGCCTCGGCGGCCCGGCCCTCGGCGAGCAGGGTGCGGGCGACCGAGCGGTGCATGTGGGCGATGAGCGCGGGGTCCCCGGCCCGCGGGGCGAGCGCGAGGGCGAACTCGGCGGCCTGGGCGGCCCGGGCGTGGGCGCCCATGTCCATGTACGGGCCGATGACGGCGGCGTAGAGCAGCAGAAGGGCGTCGGGGTCGTGCAGTCCGCCGCGGTTCAGCTCGTCGAGGGCGGTCTCCAGGAGGTAGACGGCGTAGCGGAGTTCACCGGCGAGGTAGTGGGCGACCGCCCGGCCGCGGACGGCGGGCACACGCATCGGCAGCGACTCGCCGGCCAGTTGTTCCTCGGCCTGTTCGAAGCACTCACGCGCTCTGGTCAGCTCGCCGGTCTCCAGGGCGCACTCGCCGAGCCCGATCAGGGCGGCGGCCTGTTCGCAGCCGAGTCCGTGGGCCTCCGCCTCCGCCCGCAGCACCCCGTACTGCGCGGCCGCCTCCTCGGCCCGGCCGTCGGCGAGGACGCGCCGGGCCTCGGTGAGCCGCAGCCGGAGGCCGGTGGCGAGGTGGGCGGGCCGGCCGGTGGTCAGCTCCTCGAAGGCCACGCCGAGCCGCCCGGCGATATGCCTCAGCGCCTCCTCGGAGGCCCGCACCCGGCCGGCCTCCAGCGTGGAGATGTAGGCGGGCGTGTACGCCGGTTCGGCCAGCTGTCGCTGTGTCAGGCCACGTTGGGCTCGCAGCCGCTGCACGCGCCGCCCGATGACCTCGGGGTCGTCCCTCTCCCGCACTCGCCTCATCCCCCAACTCCCCCGCCGCCTCTTGCCGTTCGGCTCCGGCAGCCCCTAGGTTAAATGGCGGGTCAAGCATGCTTGATACGCCGCTTTCGTGTTGCGAGGTAGCCGTGTCCGGACGTACATCCGCACCCTGCGCACGCCCCCGCGCCCCGCTGCGCCCGGCCGGGGCGCCCTCTCCCGCGCGCGGGGTGATCGCGGCCGTCGTCGCCGCCACGGCCCTCGTCCTCGCGGCCAACGCCGGCCCGGCCCGGGCGGCGGCCCTGACGCCGGCCTCCACACCGGTCCCGGCGGCGGCACCGGCACCGGCACCGGCGGCGCCCCAGCAGGCACGTCACTGATCCCCCTCCTCCGGGATCCCCGCAACCCGGAAGCCCCCGGGCCCCTGGCGTGATTGTCAGAGGCATGACCTACTCTTTGCAGACTCGCCACGCGAGGCACACACGGCTCATGCACCGGGGGCTCACGCAACGCCGTGCCCGCGCGGCACCCATGCCTTTCCCATTCGTTCCGGGGGGTTCGAATCAGCGTGCGCAAGCGCTCTCTCACGGCCGCCACCACTCTGGCGGTCCTCTTCAGCTCCGCGTCCCTCGCCGCCACCACCGCGGCCCACGCCGACTCCAGCACCGCTCTGCCGGTCAGGACGACCGGTGACATCGTCGTGGACGCCGTTCACCAGCAGGTCTTCGTCAGCGACCCGCTGAACGGCAAGATCGTCGTCACCGACTACACCGGCAAGACGCTCAAGCAGCTCACCACCAACCTCTCCGGCGTCAGCGGCCTGGAACTGTCCGCCGACTCCGGCACGCTCTACGCGGCCGTGCAGGACCTCGACGGCATCGCCGTCTTCGACACCGCCACCGACACCGAGACCACCCGGTACGCGGTCGGCGACAAGCCGCTCAGCGTCGCCCTCGCGGGCGGCCGGCTGTGGTTCGGCTACGGCGGCGCCGCCGCGGGCAACATCGGCTCCGTCGACCTGACCGGCGAGCAGCACGAGGTCACGCTCGACCAGGACCGCAGCTGGTACCAGGCCCCGATGCTGGACGCCGCACCCGGCTCCGGCACGCTGGTCGCGGGCGCGGTCGGGCAGAGCCCGGTCGAGCTGGCCTCCTACGACGTCTCCTCGGGCACCGCCACGAAGCTGGCGAGCACCCGGGAGGCCGGCAGCAACCTCGGCGACCTCCAGGTCACCCCCGACGGCAAGGACGTCGTGGTGGCCAGCGGCGCGCCCTACTACCAGCAGGTGTTCCGGACGTCCGACCTCGACGAGGACGGCAAGTACGTCACGAACGCCTACCCCAACTCCGTCGCCATCGCCCCCGACGGCACCGTCGCCGCCGGCATCGACGGCTCCTACGACCCGGACGTCTACATCTTCCGCCCGGGCAGCAGCGAGGCGCTGCGCAGCTACGACTTCCCCAACACCGGCCAGAGCAGCGGCTCCGACCTGCTGGCCCGCTCCGGGCTGGCCTGGACCCCGGACGGCTCCCGGCTGTTCGCGGTGACCAGCAACAGTGCGGGCGCCTACTCGCTGCGCGTCCTCACCGCGCCCACCAAGGCGGCCACCACCGTCACGGTGGACGCGCCGGCCACCGCCACCCGCGCCAAGCAGCTCACCGTCAAGGGCGGAGTCACCTCCACGGCGGCCCTCCCCGCCGGCAGCAGACTGACGGTGACCCGCACCGACCTGGAGTCCCCGAAGGGCAAGGCCCTGGCCGCGGCGACCACCAGGGCCGACGGCACGTTCTCGTTCACCGACACCCCGCCGGCCGGCGGCAAGGTGAAGTACACGGTGGCGTACGCGGGCGACGCGGGCCACGCGGCCGGCTCCGGCTCGGACACCGTCGACGTCTCCCGCGCCAAGCCGGCGCTGACCGTCGACAACAACGGCAAGGTGTACGCGTACGGCAAGGACGTCAGGTTCACCGCGCACCTGGGCAAGACCTACAAGAACCGCACGGTGCAGATCTGGGCCGACCCGTTCGGCGCCGACAAGCCCGACAAGCTGGTGAAGTCCGGCACGGTCGACTCCGGCGGCAACCTGTCCGTCACCCTGGACCTGAAGCGGGACACCAAGGTCACCGCGAAGTTCTCGGGCGACTCCCGCTACACGTCCGCCTCCGCGTCCAGCACCGTCGGCGCCAAGGTCAGCGTGTCGATGTCGATCGCCAACCAGTACAAGTCCAAGTCGGTGTGGGGCCACACGTACTACTTCTTCCACAAGACCAAGGACCCGCTGGCCACGACGAAGATGTCGTACTACCCGGGCCGGGCGCAGAAGTTCGAGTTCGAGGTGTACTCCCAGGGCCGCTGGTACCCGGGCGACCCCGCCTACTTCAAGCTGGGCTCCGACGGCGTCTCCAAGGTCAGCATCACCGGCGACCACGGCCAGGACGTCGGCTGGCGGTTCCGGATCCGCTCGTCGTACATCAACAGCGCCTCCGGTGACACCGTGAACTCCACGACGCACGGCGCCTGGAAGTACTTCACCTTCACCAAGTAGGGCTACCGGGTGGCCTGGAGCTGGCGCAGCTGCCGCTGGACGTTCTCCAGCGCGCCGCGCCGGCGTCCCGGCACCCGCAGCCTCAGCTCCGCGAGCGCGGGCCCGAGTTCACGGGCCCGCGCCGTGTCGTCGATACGGCCCCACTGGTGATGGGCGCGGTCCACGGCCGCCTCCACGGCGGGCGCGTCCACCGCCTGCCCCGCCGCCAGCCGGGCCGCGGCGACCGCCAGCCAGGCCCGGCAGCTGCGCACCGGGTCCCCCGCGAACATCGCGAGGTCGGCCCGGACCTCGGTCCAGTGCAGCGCCTGCTCGGAGCCGGCCCCGTGCGCCCGCGCGGCGGCCTCCTCGTGGCGCGCGGCCAGCCCGTCGGCCTCCTCGTGCCGCCCGGCCCGTACGGCGGCGCTGATGGCGGCGTGCGGATCGTCCGGGCGCGCGGCGGCCCCGGGACCACCATCAGGACGGGGTACGGCGGCGGACCCACCGGCACCGCCACCCGGCACGGGGCCGGCCGGCGCGACACCCGTCACCGGCCCACCGGCACCGGCCGCGGCAGGCAGGACCCCGCCCACGGCGCCGCCGGCGAAGCCCCCGCTCCTGCCCGGGCCCACGCCCGCCAGCAGTGCGTTCCCCCGGGTCTCCTCCGGGATGCGCTCCAGCGCCTGCCGGTGCAGGATCTCCAGCGGTGGCCGGTGGCCGCTGCGCAGCAGTGTGGCGACCGTTCTCATGTACGCCGGCCCGGCCGGGCCCCGGCGCCCGGGCGGCGGGGCGACGCGGCCGTACACGGCGGTGCTGGGGCCGGAGTCGAGGCCGCGCTCGGTGACGTACCGCCAGGCCTCCGCGTCGGCGTGCAGGTCGACGACGAGCGCGGTGTCCGCGGCGGACCGCAGCCGCAGCTCCTCGCGGATCCAGTGCCAGGGCACCGCCGTGTAGCGGACCGTCGCCGGGGTGGTGCGGGCCAGGGCCAGATGGGGCTGGTGCTGGCGGCGGTCCAGGTGCAGCTGACCGGTGAGATACACGGTGAGCGGGCCGGGCGCGGCGGCGGCGGCGCGCAGCCGGGTGAGGACGGCCTGCGGTTCCAGCGGGTCGGCGAGCTCGACCACGTTCGCGGTGTCGGCGCCGGACAGCACGGCGGGGGCGACGGCGGCCAGCACCGGCAGCACACCGGCCGCGTCCACCAGGCGTCCCCGCCCCAGCGGCGACGCCGCGAGCAGCAGCACGGTTCCGGGCATCGTGCCTCCCCCTGTCACCTGTGGATCCGCTTACCAGCCAGCACCGTAGCCGCTGGCGCTGCTCACCGGCGCTTCAGGCGCGCAAACGTCCCCGTTCGGGGGGTTCGCCCACCGCGTGTTCCGCCCGCCGTACCGCGAAGACCGTGGTGTCGTCCTCCAGCCGCCCCCGGCTGTGCCGCAGCACGCCGTCGCGGACCCGGCGGACCAGGAGCCGGGGCTCGGCGCGGCACGGGTCGTCCGCGATCGCCCGGGCGAGGTCGGCGGCCAGCGGATAGAAGGCGCCGGACCCGTCGCGGGCCTCGGTGACCCCGTCGGTGACCAGCAGCAGCGTCTCGTCGACGGCCAGCGCCACCCGGTGCACGGGCGGCAGCCCGCCCGCGAGGTCACCGAAGCCGAGCGGGACACCGTCGCCGCTGGGCAGCTCGCGCAGCCCGCGCGGGCCGACGGCGAACGGGGGCTCGTGCCCGAAGTTGACCAGTTCGATCGCCTCCGGCGTGTCCTCGGGGAAGGCGATGAGCACGGCGGTGGCGAAGCGGTCGCCGTCGTGGTGGCCGAGCGCGGCTCTGTGGCCGCGGTGCCGCAGCATCCGGGTCTCCAGGCGGGCGGCGACGGTCGCGAGGTCCGGTTCGTGATAGCCGGCCTCGCGGAAGGTGCCGAGCAGCGCGGCGGCGGCCTCCACGGCCCCGAGTCCCTTGCCCTGCACGTCGCCGACGAGCAGCCGCGTGCCGTGCGGGCCGGGCTGGATGTCGTAGAAGTCGCCGCCGACCCGGGCGTCGGTGTCGGCGGCCAGGTACACCCCCGCGTGCTCCAGACCGCCCCAGCGGGCCGGCAGCGGGCGCAGCACGGTACGCCGGGTGGTCTCGGCGATGTCCCGGATGTGCAGCACCTGCCGTTCCTGGCGGACACGCACGACGGCGGCCAGGGTGGCGAGGAGGCCGCCGAAGGTGACCAGGAGGAAGTTGCCGAACCCGGCTCGGTACTGGTCGGGCCAGGCGCTTTCGACCGCGCCGTACGCCACCAGCGACAGCACGCTGTAGGCGGCGGTCGTCCACACCCCGCAGATCGCGGCGGCGATGCCCGGGACCAGGACGATCCAGGAGATGATCCGGAAGTCCTCGCTGGTGGACAGGTCCAGCATGATGACACCGACGAGCAGCAGCAGCGGCGGCAGCCAGGCGATGCTGCGCCCGCGGATCCTCAGCAGCGCGCGCCGCCGCCCGTACTCCATCCGCGTCACGGCCGGCAGCCCTCCATTGCTTCAGCGAACCACGGCGGTCACCGGCACGCATCCGGGCACCCTCACCCTCCTGGCCGAGTTGCCGGGCCGTGCGCCCCGGTGTGCCCTGGAAGGCGGGGGCGGATCGGGGGAGAGGACAGGAAGGAGTGCTCTCATGGCTCAAGCGGCACCCGCACCCGACGGAATGTCCCGGCCCGGCCGCACGCCCGGGGCGGAGCGGCGCGACACCGACGTGCGTCAGCGGCCGCCGGACGTGTTCGACGCGCGCGTCCACCGGATCGCCCGGGTGGCCGTCCCCGTCGTACTGGGGCTGCTCTACGGCTGCTGGGTCGCGGCCGACAACCGCTTCGGCGGGCCGATCACCGGCTGGAACGTGCTGCTCGGCTTCGCGAGCGCACTGGTGTTCGCGGTGGTGTGCGCGGCCCTGCTGGTACTGGCCCCGCGCATGCGGCGGGAGGTGCACGCGCTGCTGTGGTCGGTGTTCGCCGGGTGCGCGTTCGGCTTCCTGTACAGCCAGAGCGGCGTGACGGTGCTGGGGGCGGCGCTGTTGTCCCTGGTGATATCGGCGATCACCTTCGCCGTGCTCTTCTACCGGTACTACACGCATGAGGACGCGTTCGGGCACCGGGTCCGCTGAGCGCGCCGTGGGGGGGGGGGGGGCCGGGGGGGGGGGGCCCCCCCCCCCCCCCGGGCCCCCCCCCCCCCCCCCCCCCCCCGGGGGGGGCCCGGGCCCCCC